>JAKSBM010000281.1 GCA_022361135.1 Desulfobacterales bacterium
AACCTCAAAGATATTTCAAAGAAAACCGGAGTGGCCGAGATCCTGAACCTGCCCGCAACCCGGGTCTTCAAAATCTCTGCCAATTTCAAGGTATGAATAAAATCAGGATTGCCCTGGCCGTCCAAAATTGCCAAGCAGGGGCCTTTGATCAAAACCTGAAAAAAAGTCTGGAAACCATCCGCCAATCAGCCGAAAAAGGGGCTGACATGGTGGTATTTCCAGAAATGAACCTCACCGGATACGCAGCCGGGGATGGCATCAAAAATATCGCCTGCCCCCTGCCCCCTTCCCTGGATAATCGCCTTGGCCGCATGGCCATGGAACATGGAATCATGATTCTTGTGGGCTTGGCCGAACGGCTGGATTCGGGACAGATATTCCCCACCCACCGGGTTTATTTTCCCGACGGAGACAGCGGCAGTTACAGGAAAACCCACCTGGCCCCCAATGAAAAGGCCGTGTTCACGCCCGGGGATCAAATTCCCGTTTTCACACACCCCTCGGCCTGTTTTGGTATTCAGCTTTGCTACGATTCTCATTTTCCTGAACTCACCACCACCATGGCCCTGAAGGGGGCCGACGTGATCATCATCCCCCATGCCTCACCCCGGGGAAATCCAGAAATGAAATTCGCTTCATGGATGCGCCATCTCAGCGCCCGTGCCTTTGATAACGGGGTATTTGTACTTGCGGTGAATCAGACCGGGGAAAATGGGGCGGGATTGGAGTTCCCCGGTGTGGCCGTTGCCATCGGACCCGACGGCAACATTATCTCAAAATATTTGAGCACGGAAGAATCCGTGCTCATGGTGGATTTGGAACCGGAACTCTTGGAACATGTCCGGTCCCATCGCATGCGATATTTCCTGCCCAATCGCCGGCAGGATTTGTTTCCCTTCTAACGCCCTAAAGGCGTTTAATGTATCCCCTCTTCTTGGTTGTAATCTCATCTTTTACCAAGGCGCGCCGTCGTTGAATATAGGCAGCCTTTATGGCTTCATAGGGATCCAGGGAGGCTTCGGTCAACGCCTCATAGTCTCCCAGGTGAAAGGATAGCCCGTTAATTGAATCCAAAGCACGGGCGCCTATTTTAATCTCCCACTCTCCCACATAGGTAACCGGGTTCAGGAAAATATCTCCAATTGACCCCACCCCGTCCCTGAGGCTGGTGGGCCCAAAAAATGGCAATACAAGGTAACAGCCCTCACCAAGGGACCAGGAACCCAGGGTTTGCCCAAAATCCTCATCATCGGTGTCGACATCAAGGTGATTTTGGGCAAATTGATAGAAGCCCAACCCACCTGCCGTTGTGTTGACCAGGAATATCCCCACTTCATCCACTGCGGATTCCCATTTGCCCTGGAGCAAAGTGTTCACAAAGCGCACCGGAAATACGAGATTGTGAAAAAAGTTCTTAATGCCCACACGGGCCACCTGGGGCATCACGGCCTTGTATCCCCTTGCCGTGGGTTCCAGAATCCAATGGTATGTCTTATCGTTAAATACATACATGCCGTAGTTAAAGTAATAAAGGGGATCTGCAACCTGTGCCTTGTTATCGGGGATGGCAAATTCATCGGAAAAATCATCTTCAAGGACCGGCGCGGGCTGCTTGTCTGCGGCCTGCAAAGCCAGGGGAAAACAGAGGCAAAACAATCCCAAAAAGACTAAAGATATAATTCGTTGTCTCATTTAAAAACTTCCTTCACTTTTATTATTGTCATTGCTGAAAATGAATTTCCGCACCAGGGATTCAAGGTCCAGAACAGATTCGGTGTCATAGATTTCATCCCCATCTTCCAGATAGGTGTCGGATCCCCCCGGGGAAATATCAATGTATTTCTCCCCGATGATCCCCGAAGTCTTGATGGCGGCAATCACATCATCGGTAAGACGCATATCATCGTTGATGTTGAAAATCACCCGGGCCACCTGCCGTTCCTTATCGATGGTGATGGAATCCACATGGCCGATTTTAACACCGGCCATCTCCACGGAGGCACCGCTTTTCAACCCGGAAACCGATGAAAAGTAGCCGTGGAGGGAATAATGCTTCTGGGAAAACAGGCTCACCTCACCCAGCACAATGATCAGATATCCCATGGACATGAAGCCGATGATGACAAATAGCCCCACATAAAATTCCAATTTTTGCTTATTCATATATTTTCCTCAGCCGTTTTATACTCCGCGCCCCTGGACAAATGCATTCAGGTTTTCGTCATTGGAGTTTAAAAGATCTTCACGGTTTCCTTCAAAAGAGATTCGCCCCTGGTCCAGCATGGCAATCCGTTGGGCTATATTAAAAATTTCAGGAATATCATGGCTCACCACCACGGCGGTGAATCCGAATTGTTCCTGGTATTGAACAATCATGTCATGGACGGCATTCTTTCTCACCGGATCCAGCCCGGTGGTGGGCTCGTCAAAAAGAACCACCTGGGGATCGGTCACCAAAGCCCGGGCCAGGGCAACACGCTTCCGCATGCCCCCGGACAATTCCGTGGGATAGCGTTGGTCGATTCCCTCAAGTCCCAATTGCTCCATGCGTTGGTGAACTTTTTCCCGAATAACCTCCGATGTGAGTTTACGGGTCTCCTTCATGGGTAAGGCAATATTTTCAAACACATTCAAGAAATCAAACAATGCATTGTCCTGGAACATGTAACTCAATTCCCGCTTAAAAAGAATTAACTTCCTGCGGGACAATTCCCTCAATGGGGTTCCCAGATAAAGGATGTCTCCGCCATCGGGTTCGATGAGGCCGATGATGTGCTTAAGCAAAACCGATTTACCGGTACCGCTTTTGCCGATGACAGCGGTAATTTCTCCTTTATAAATGGATAAATTCACCCCTTTCAGGACGTGGTTCTCCCCAAAGCTCTTTTTTGCATCCCTAAATTCAATCAAGGGTGTTGTCATAATCTAAACCAAAAAATAAGTTATTACATAATCTGAAATCAGGATAAAAATACAGGATTGAACCACTGCATTGGTGGTGGCCAGGGAAACTCCCTTGGCTCCGACTTCCTTTGACAGATGGGCGTGGTATCCGCGATAACAGCAAATGGAGGTCACAACCACGGCAAATACCAGGGACTTGATAAAGCCACCTGAGATATCCATCATCACGACACTGGAAATCACCTTATCCATATAGGTGCTGCCATTGATCTTCAACAAAAGGGATCCACTGAGAAACCCGCCGAATATTCCCACCACATCGAAAATGGCAGTCAGTAACGGGAAGCAAATCAAGCTGGCCAGCAAACGGGGTGAAAAAACAAAACGAACCGGATGGATCTGCATGGTTATCAATGCATCAATCTGTTCTGAAATCCGCATGACCCCAAGTTCGGCAGCCATGGCGGATCCTGCCCGGGCCGTGATCATGATGGCCGACAAAACCGGGCCCAGTTCCCTGACAATGGTGAGGGCCACCGCAGATCCCAAGGCCGCCTCCGACCCAAAATCAACCAAGGTATAATATCCCTGAAGCCCCAAAACCATTCCCGTAAAAAGCCCGGTGAGGACAATTACAAAAAGGGACTTGGCCCCGATGAAGTGGACTTGGTCCACCACCTTTGCAAGGGGGATTGGCAGAACAAAACCCTGGACCGCACCGGAGAACAAAAAAATGGAAAATCGACCGATGGAATGAACACCGGCCAGGGTTTTCTCACCTGTCTTTTGAATTGAATTTCTTACCATAATAGCCACGTATAACGGTTTTACCCCTAAAAGACAAGTACAAGGGAATGCCACCTGTCTCACGAATACATGTGGAATTAATAACCCTCAAAAATCAGTGAAGATAACATTAAGTCAATGAAAAAAGGGCGATGAAACCAGTTTGGATTCCCGGAATGTTTCCCATGTTCGAACCATTTCCGGGATTTTGAATCATCCTATCAAACAGCGCTTTGTTTTCAAAGTTGATTTTACTCAATGAGGCGAAAGGTATTTGTCTGGCGGGGGCCGGGGAGGTACTCCTTGATTCGAGGAGCTTTTCGGGCAAAGGTTTCCTGGAATTGAATGCGATCGGAATTATAGGCAATGTGACGATCCACTGCCCTGCGGTATCTGAAGTAATATTGATCGTAGTTCTTCATGTATGCAGGATCAAATATTTCAGAAATCTCATAAAAATAACTATTGGCATAATTGAGCATGAGCTCAAAGTCTTTAAGGTAATTTTTCAAGCTCTGGTCGTGCCGGATGACCTTGGGATGGGTATAAAATTGTTTGAGTTCATAGACCCACCTCATCTCCTTTTTATCCAGATAGGTACCGTGGGCCTTGGTAAATTCCAACAGGTTTTCAATGGCATCCCGATTGTCGGTCAAGGTCTCCCTCACCTCTTCCATGAAAACCAGGGTATCGTTAATTTGCCTGGCCGTGGACTCGACCTTGGAAATGGTCTCCAACCGTATGAGCACCTCATCCACCTCATGGTTGGTTTCCTTCACCCTGTCGCAGATGTCAAGAATCTTCCGGGTGACCGGCGGCAGGCTGGCCCACTTCTGCGCCTCAATGGATCGAACCCAGATCAATGACTCCCCGGCGCAGACCAGGGAAAAGAGTGCCACAAAAAGGGTAAAGGCCATCATGCCTTCCATCTTCTTCATTTTATAAATCACATAGGGGGTGGTCACGGGGGCCAGAAGCACCAGGGCTGCATACCATTTGGGATGTTTAAGCCGCATGCAATAAAATAAAACCGCCCCGGAAATCAAAAGAGCAAAGGAGAAATATAGATAAAACACAGGTCACTCACCTTTGTGGGTTAAAATATCGTATCCAGAACCATTGGATCGGAGAATCACGGCACCCTGGATGTCTGTTCGAAAACTGGGAATCCTTCGAGATTGGTACCGGGAGATTACCCCGGGATGGGGAAAGCCGTATCGATTGGCCCATCCACACGATATTATTATACGTTGCGGATTTACTTTATCAAGGAAAAAATCATGGCTGGACGATGCGCTACCATGGTGGGGAGCCAATAGTATCAGGGCTTTCAGCTTTGCAGATCCTTGACCGGCAAGCAAGAGTTCCCGTTTCTTCATGATATCCCCGGGATAAAGCACGGACAGATCCCCAAAGGATAGCCGGAAAACCAGGGAATTATCATTGTGGGTAAATTCATCACTGGGTGTGCCGCATTGGCTGAACTCCAGGCAAAGGGGCCCCAGCTCCAATGTATCGTTTTCGCAATCCGGAATGAAAATCGGAATATTCCGATCCCGACAAATTTTCATTAACCTTGCCATGGTTGGATGATCCCGGTGATCTCCGCCCTTGACGAACCGGCCGACATTGAAATTTTCAAGGATAAAGACCAACCCGTTCATGTGATCGGATTCGGGATGTGACAAAATAACGGCATCCAGATCCTGCAAACCTTTCTGCCAAAGGTAAGGGGCAACCACATACCGGCCCGTATCAAACCGGCTTCGGCTCCCGAACCCACCACCATCCACCAGAAGATTATGCCCGGACCGGGTTTGAACCAGACTGCTGCTCCCCTGCCCCACATCCAGAAAGCTGATTTCAAGGGGTTGAATTTTTTCCCTGGGCAGTTTGACCATTCCCCAGCAAACCAACATGAGGGTGGCCGCACAGATAATCATGGGTTTTCTAAATCGTTGATACCTAAGCCCAAGGAGAGTGGAAACCAAAGCCCCGTAAATCAAAACCAGAACAAGATGGGAAGGGATCCCCGGCCGACACCAGGCAAAGGGAAGATTCACCCAGAATTCCAGATGGGACAGCCCCATTTCCAAGGCAACCTGAATCAGCCACAATGGAAATGCGGTCCATGCCGGATTAATGGAAAACAAAAGAAACACCACAAAGCCCAGGGGTAATACCAACACCGTCGCCAAAGGAACCAGGACCAGGTTCACCGGCAATTGAACCAGGGAGAGCATATTGAAGTAATGTGCCGTCAAAGGTGCGGTTCCCAGGCCGGCCATGAGGGTGGTGACTCCTATGGCAATGCCCCATTTTAAAACCCCACGCCTCGATTTTAAGGCCAATCCATCCCACACCCCCATTCCCAGAAAAAGGAAAACAAGGGCCATGAATGAAAGCTGGAAAGAAATGGAAAACAAGGCCGTAACGTCGACCATTAAAATAACCAGGGCGGCCAGGGCCAAAATATTAAAAGGATGGGGTTCCTGCTCGGACAAAAGTGCCCACATGGCTGCGGCCGTCATTAGAAAGGCACGGCAAACCGAGGGGGTTCCACCGGCAAAGATCACATAAAACCCCAGGGGAATCAACGTAAACAGACCGGCCCATTTCCTGGCCCGCCCCGTGATCAGCATGGCCGGACTCCACCGAAAACACAGATAAAACAAATGATAGAAGCATAGGGCCAAAATCCCCATGTGGAGACCTGAGATGGCCAAAAGATGTGATGCACCGCCCCGGGCAAAAATATCCCGGAGTTCATGGGGCATGCCGTGGCGCTTTCCCGAAACCAAAGCAGCAAGGATTTGCTCGGCGCGGCCCGAATCGGGCTGGTCCATGAGATAAAAATAAAATTGATTTCTCCACGTCTCCAACCGCCCGAGGACCCTGGCGATGGCTGAGTCGTAAAAAAGGGAGGTCCTGGATGAAGCCAAAGCAAAGGGTGCCGCCTGAATTTCGCGGGAATAGGCAGAGGCAGCAACCCCCTTTCGCCTTAGAAAACCAACGTAATCAAAGGCGCCTGGATTTTGAAAATTACGAATCCCGCGAAGTCGCCCTTTGAAGGAGATGGGGGTACCGAATCGGGATCGAATCAATTGTCCGGCCGGAAGGGAAAGGTGAATTTTTCCGGCAACGGGCTTTTCATTGGATATGTTTTTTCCAATGGGTCGGATTTGGCTGCACTCGACCACAATGCGGGTTTTATTGGGATAATGGCGGGCAAATGAAACCACACGCCCCTGGATATGGTATTTCCCACCGTCTGCGTGGTAAAAAATGGAATTTTCAGGCCAGGGGTCGTGGTCGATGCCGTGGCTCCGATACCAGCCCAGGCTGAACAAAAAAGCAAGGGCCACACACCAGAGAATGGGTGGCCTTAACCGTCCCCACCCCAAAAAACAGCCCGCCAGAACCATGGCAAGAATGGAAAATAAAAATCGGGAAGTGCCGTGGACGGCACTTCCCGATATAATCCCTGCCGCAAAGGCAAATGTCAGCGGAATTAAGGGCAAAGGAACGGTTTTGAATAATCGTCCTTGGTTCATGAGGGCAATCCCGTTGCCCCGGGCCCTATCTATTCTTTGATGCGTTTGACATCGGCCCCCAGGGCTGAAAATTTCTTTTCTATGGATTCATATCCCCGGTCCATGTGGTAAACCCGGGAAATGGTTGTTTCGCCTTCGGCAACGAGCCCGGCAATAACCAGGGAGGCAGATGCCCTTAAATCCGATGCCATCACCGGTGCGCCCTGGAGTTTCTCCACCCCATTGACGTGGGCATATTTTGCCCCGGTCACCGTGATGTCGGCCCCCATCCGGGTCAGTTCATTGGCGTGGATAAACCGGTTTTCAAAAATGGACTCATGCACCACGCTCTCTCCCTTGGCCACGGTCATCAGCGCCATGAACTGGGCCTGCATGTCCGTGGGAAATCCGGGATAGGGAAGGGTCTCGATATCCGCACTTTTGATTTCACCGGTTCCGATGACTCGAATTTTATCCTCCCAGGCTTCCACCAGGGCTCCGGTGGCCGTGAGCTGGTCAATGACCGCCCCCAGATGATCCGGGTTGCATCCCCGGATGAGAACGTCTCCATTGGTGGCCGCAGCCGCAACCATAAACGTACCGGTTTCTATGCGGTCCGGGATCACAGAGACCTCAGCCGGATGGAGTTCCTCCACCCCTTCGATGAAGATATTTGAACTGCCTGCACCGGAAATTTTCGCCCCCATGGCATTCAAGGCGTCTGCCAGGCATACGATTTCCGGCTCCCGGGCAGCATTTCGAATCACCGATGTCCCCTTGGCCAGGGAAGCGGCCATCATTAAATTTTCCGTGCCGCCCACCGTGGGCATTTCACAGATAATTTCATTTCCGTGCAGGCCGTTTTCCGCCCGGGCTTCAATGTAGCCGTGGTCCAGGTTGATGGTGGCACCCAATGCCTCAAGCCCGGTCAGGTGAATGTTCACCGGACGAGCCCCGATGGCGCAGCCGCCGGGCAATGAAACCTTGGCATGGCCGAAACGCGCCACAAGCGGGCCAAGGACCAAAATGGAAGCCCGCATTTTACGAACCAGGTCGTAATCGGCCTCGATACGATTGATCCCCGATCCATCCACGGTCATGACATGGTCTTCAAAGGTGCAGGTCGCCCCCAAGCTTTCCAATAAATGCCGGATACTGGTAATGTCCATGAGGTGGGGAACATTATTAAATACGGTGGTGCCGTTTACCAGGATACTGGAAGCGATGAGGGGGAGTGCCGCGTTTTTCGCGCCGCTGATTTGAACTTCGCCCTGGAGCCGTCTGCCGCCGTTAATCTGAATCTTGTCCATATATATTTTGAGATGTGTTTTTTTGGGGTCATTAAAAAAAGGGGGTTGGTACTAAAGGCCAAAACCCCCTTTTTATTTGAAGTGGTACCTGGGACGAGAATTGAACTCGTACAGCCCTAAGGCCGAGGGATTTTAAGTCCCTTGCGTCTACCAGTTCCGCCACCCAGGCATAATGGGCAAGTAGATATAATATTTCCCCTGAATTTGCAAGCCCAAAAATTCCGTTTTTTCCCCAGCTTTTTAATTTCACAAACCCTGTCCTTGTCCCCATGCCATTGTCATTCCACGGGATTTCTGGTAAAAGACTGCCCATGAATTCACTCACCCACAAAGAGATAATACTTGCCTCCCAGTCCCCCAGACGAAAGGCGCTTCTGGAACAGATGGGAATTACGCTGGATATTTGTCCAGCCCATATTGATGAAACCATTCCACCCGGTTATTCACCGGAAAAAGCCGTCACCTATCTGGCTGCGGAAAAGGCCCGTGCACTTGCACAAGACCATCCGGACAAATGGATTATCAGTGCAGATACCGTGGTTGTCCTGGGAAATCGCATCCTGGGAAAACCCGATTCCAAGGCCCACGCCGTGGACATGATTTCCGCCCTGTCGGGAAACGACCATTATGTTTTCACCGGCTTTTGCGTGGCCAATACCGATGAAAATGTCCACCAAACCCAGGTGGTGAAAACACGGGTACGATTTAAATCCCTTTCCCGGGAACAGATCCATTGGTATGCCTCCACGGAGGAACCCTATGATAAGGCCGGTGGATACGGCATCCAGGGAATCGGGACCTGCCTGGTCCGGGAAATAGAAGGCTCCTATTCCAATGTGGTGGGCCTGCCCATGTGTGAACTCATGGAAATGCTTATTGCGCTCAACGTACTACAGATAAAGGACAATTGACCATGAATCCCATCCAGGACAACCTCGACACAATCAAAGCCCGGATTGCAAAAACCGCAACGGCCTGCAACCGAGACCCCAAATCCATTCAACTCATCGGTGTAAGTAAGCGGAAAAGCGCCCAGACCGTACTCCAGGGTATCCAAGCCGGCGCAGACCATTTGGGCGAAAACTACATCCAGGAAGCGGTTCAAAAAATCGACGAAATCGGGAAAAGCAAAGCATGCTGGCATTTCATCGGCCATCTCCAGTCCAATAAGGCCAAATTTGCCGTCCCTTATTTTGATTACATCCACACGGTTCATTCTGAAAAATTGGCCAAGGCAATCAATAAACAGGCGGAAAAAATCGGCAAGATTCAGAACATTCTTCTCCAGGTCAACATCGGAGACGAAGAGTCAAAATCCGGGGCAAACCTCCAGGACGGTGTCGACCTGGCCAAGGCCTTTATGAAATTTCCCCATCTTCGCCTGTGCGGCCTCATGTGCATGCCTCCCTTTTCTGCGGATCCCGAAGAAGCCCGCCCCTACTTTAAAAAACTGGCCGCACTGAGACAGGACATTATCAACGCCGGAATTGATCCGGAAAATATGGAACACCTATCCATGGGCATGAGCAATGATTTTGCCGTGGCCATAGAAGAAGGCGCCACCCTGATCCGGGTGGGAACGGCCATCTTCGGGAGTCGAGATTGAAAAAAATACTCCTTCACACCTGTTGCGGGCCCTGCACCATTTATCCCCTTGAAATGCTGAGGCAGGATGATTTCATGGTCATGGGCTATTTTTACCGCCACAATATCCATCCCTACACCGAGTGTATGAAACGGGAGGAAACACTGGCTCAATACGCCAAGGAAATGGATCTGAAAATGATCTGGCAGGAGGGCTACGAATTGGAACGATTCCTTCAATCCGTTGTTTTCCGGGAAGGCGATCGGTGTCGCTTTTGTTACCATGACCGACTCAAGGCCGCAGCCATGGTTGCCAAAAAGGGGAAATTTGACGCCTTCTCATCCACCCTGCTCTACAGCAAGTTCCAAAACCACGCATTGATCACAGAAATCGGCACTGCCCTTGGTAAAAAATACGGCGTACCATTCCATTACCAGGATTTCAGGGAGGGATGGAAAAACGGCATCGAGGAATCAAAGGATCGGGGCATGTATCGTCAACAATACTGCGGCTGTATCTATTCGGAAAAGGATCGGTATTACAGCGAAAGAAAGACCAAGGAATAATTTCCACCGCATATTTAAATATGGAAACGCTCCTGATTTCAACCAGGGGCGTTTTTTATTTGCTTTTTACTTTCCACGAAAAAGCATTGACTTTCCCTCCTCCAATTCCTTAAATCTGCTCCAGACATATTTATGGATTCCCGGCTGCCGCTGCAACACCCCACGGAAGTACAGCGGCAAACCTGATTCCCCTTGATCCAACCGAACCAATGGAATTGACCCATGAAAATCCAACACATCCGCGTCTGGAAAGAAGATCTGAAGTTGAGCCGTCCCTACACCATTGCCTATGAGACCATCAGCGCAGTGGAAAATGTTTTCATATCCATTGAAACCGACACCGGCCTGGTGGGGCTGGGTGCAGGTTCTCCCTCACCGGAAGTCACCGGCGAGGACATGGAGGCCTGCACAGCCGCCCTGAATCTTGTTCCCGATCTTTTGATGAACAAAGACATCCGTGACCTCAACAGCCTGTTGAGAACCCTGGGACAAAAGCTGAAAAGGTATCCGGCCGCCCTGGCCTGTGCCGACATTGCCCTCCACGACCTGGCTGCCCAAGGCCTGGGCCTTCCCCTGGCCCGCCTTCTGGGCCAGACCCACAAAAGCTTGCCCACCTCCATCACCATAGGAATCCTGCCCCTGGAAGAGACCCTTTCCGAGGCCAAAGAATATGCCGACAGGGGATTTACCATCCTAAAGGTTAAAACCGGTATTGAGCTTGAAACGGACATCGAACGCATCACAAAAATCCACGAAGCGTTTCCCCGCATGGCCATCCGGGTGGATGCCAACCAGGGGTACTCCGGAAAGGATCAAATCCGTTTTTCCAAAGCCGTGGGCCATTGTGTTGAATTTTCGGAACAACCCCTGGCCGCAAACCATATCAAAGAGATGCAGGCGTTACCGGAAGAAATCCGAAACCTATCAGCAGCCGATGAAAGCCTCCTGGGTCCCGACGATGTCCCTGCCCTGCTCCAGGAACCGCGCCCCTTTGGTATCTTTAATATCAAACTCATGAAATGCGGTGGGATCCACCCTGGAATGGCCATTGCCAGAATGGCCGAAGTATCCCAGACCGATCTCATGTGGGGCTGCATGGATGAAAGCATCATCTCCATTTCCGCGGCCCTCCATGCTGCCCTGGCCTCTCCGGCCACCCGCTATCTTGACCTTGACGGAAGCCTGGACCTGGCAAGGGATCTGGTTAAAGGGGGATTCATACTCAAGGATGGTAAATTGAGCATCACAGACAAAGCTGGACTTGGCGTTGAAAGGATGGATTAGAAATGGATAAAAATATGATGATGGGAACCGCCGTGGTTCTGACCAACGGCCTTTTGGCCAAGGAAGATGCCAAAACCGCCCATGGACTCATCCGGGGCACCGAACGGTTCAACCTACTTGGGGTAATTGACCCGGTCCATTCCGGCAAGGATGCCGGGGAGGTATTGGATGGGATCCACAGGGATATTCCGGTGTATGAAAATCTGGAAGCATTTCAATCCGCCCAGGGAACTTTGCCCGACTTTGCCGTCATTGGGGTGGCATTGACCGGCGGACGCCTCAATGAAGAATGGCAGGCCCTGGCCCTTTCCATGGTCAAACAAGGGGTTTCCATGGTCAGTGGCATGCACATGCTCCTTGGAGATATTCCGAAATTTCAGGAAGCTGCAAGGGAAACCGGTGCCAGGATCATCGACATCAGACGCCACAAGCCCTATGACCAGCTCAAATATTGGAGTGGTAAAATCTATGAAATGGAAGTCCCCCGCATTGCGGTTCTGGGAACCGACTGCGCCCTGGGCAAGCGGACCACGGCGCGATTTATCCGGGACGCCTGCACCAAGTCCGGCATTCAATCCGAGATGATTTATACGGGACAGACCGGATGGCTCCAAGGGAACCCATATGGGTTTGTCCTGGATTCCACCTTAAATGACTTTGTTTCAGGTGAACTTGAGCATGCCATTGTCCAATGCGAAACCCAATCCCACCCCGACTTGATCATCGTTGAGGGTCAGTCTGCCCTGCGAAACCCCCTGGGCCCCTGCGGCTCTGAAATGCTGGCCTCATGCAACATCAAAGGGGTGGTCCTCCAGCATGCCCCATTTCGCAAATATGTGGATTGTGCAGAGGATGTGAAATGCCTCCTGCCCGATGTGGAAACGGAAATCCAACTCATCCGCCTCTATGGTTCCAATGTCCTTGCCATCACCTTGAATGGCAGCGGGGGAAGTTGGGAGGAGTTGGAAAGCTATGCCCGGGAACTGGAGGACCGCACTTCCATTCCAGTCATCTGCCCCCTGGAACAGGGCGTGGGGCGCCTACCCGAAGTCATCCGGGAATTCATAAAAGCCCATCCCAATCTGCCCGATACCACCAAGCGTTCCCAATGACGCAAAAAGGCCGTTGAACATCCATGGTTCAACGGCCTTATTATTTCCAGCCCATCAACGGGTCGGTTGGGGTTTCTGGGACTGGGGTGCCCCCGTGGCCTGGCGACGCTTTTTAATTTCATTGATCATGGCCACCAACCGGGTGTCGGTGTGACGCAGGCGATCGGCCATGACACTGAAGAGATGGCGGGCCACGTCCGGATACTTTTCAATGACCTCATCCAATTTATCCCCTGGAAATCGCTTCACCCGGGATCTTCCCTTGGAGATGATCGAAGCCGACCGGGGCTCACCGGTAATGGCTGCGATTTCCCCGAAATACTCTCCGGGCTGGGTGATTTCTGCTATTTTCTTCCCCCCCTTCACCACATAAAGGGCGCCGGTGACCAATTTGAAGAAATCAATGTCCGTATTCCCTTCCCTGATGATGACATCCTTATCTTCATAATGTTCCCCACCTGGATTTACCAGATAAGGAGGAAGGGATTCACGGGTAAGAATCGTTTTTTTCAAGACTTCATCCAATGAGGTTTCCCGGATCTTCACCTTTTGCAACCCCGCCTCCCGCAGGGGAACCATACCTTCGGCCACGGCCACCTTGCGCAATTGATCCTCCCCCACTTCCGCTGCAATGGCTTTGGCAACCTCCTCATTGACCTCCATGAGTTCGTAAAGCCCCACCCGCCCTTTATAGCCGGAATTGTTACAATGGGGGCATCCGTTGGGGCCATAGAGTTTAAGCTCAGGAATTTCAGCCTTGGGGACTCCGTGCATTTCCAAATCCTTATGGGAGTATCCCTGCACTTCTTGCTTACATTCCGGGCATAACCGCCGGGTCAATCGCTGGGACAAGACCATGCTCACCGAAGCCGCCAGCATATAGGGGGGAATGCCGATGTCCACCAGGCGGGCTATGGTGGAGGGCGAATCATTGGTATGGAGGGTGGCAAAAACCAGATGGCCTGTCATGGCGGCTTTGATAGCGATTTCAGCCGTTTCCAGATCCCGGATTTCCCCCACCATAATAATGTCTGGATCTTGACGAAGGAAGGCACGGAGGGCTGCCGCAAAGGTCATCCCCACATCCTCCTTCACCGACACCTGGTTGATCCCTTTGAAATTAAATTCCACAGGATCTTCAACCGTGAGTATCTTAATATCCTCTTTATTCAACCGATTGAGGATGGAATAGAGGGTGGTGGTCTTCCCGCTCCCGGTGGGGCCGGTGACCAGAAGAAGGCCGTAGGGCCTGGAAATACATCGTTTGAGCCGGTCAAATGTGGAGGGTTCAAATCCCAACCGGGTGAGATCAATATTTAGGGCGGATTGATCCAAAATCCGCATGACAATGCTTTCCCCAAACAATGTGGGAAGGGTGGAGACCCGGAAATCCACAGATTTTTTCTTGCCCAACCGAAGTTTAATGCGACCATCCTGGGGAATCCGTCGCTCTGCAATGTCCAGCTCCGCCAAAATTTTAATGCGGGAAATCACGGCATTTTTAATGGTAATGGGCAGGTTCATGGACTTGTACATGGATCCATCCAGCCGGTACCGGATCTGGAAGGATTTTTCAAAGGGCTCTATGTGAATATCCGAAACCCCGTCACTGATGGCCTTGGTCATGATTCCATTGACCAACTTAATGATGGGAGCATCCGAGGCCATGTACTCATCCATGTTTTCCTCGGGCTCAAAGGCACCGACCTCAACCACTTCGGCGGCCTCGGACACCAAGGAACCAAAATCCTCAACCGAGGTTACGGCCTCTTCTTCATCCCCGTCGTCTTCAAAGTGAAGAAAGCTTTTATATTCGTCGTCACTGATCCGATAGAAATCCCTGTAGCATTGGATGATATCGTTTTCCGTTGCCACAAAAACACGGATATTCTTCCCTGTCATCTGGTGGAACCGATCCACCACTTCGGCATCCGTGGGCTCGGCCATAACCAAAAAAAGGTCTTCCCCCTGTAATCTAAGGGGAAAGACCATATGATTGCGGACCTTTTCAAAGGGGATCAACTGCAATACCTTGGCATTGGGTTTGATCTCCGAGAACCGGATAACGTTATAATTGTATCGACGCCCCAGGACATTGACTATGGTATCCGGGTCAATATAGCCCTTGTTCAGCAATATTGAACTCAGGCGCTCCCGGGTCCGGTCCTGGATTTTCAGGGCTTCATTGAGCTGGATGCTCGTAATCTGCCCTTCCTTGGAAAGAATGGTTCCAATCCGGGTTTTGGCTGCACCGGATTGATCTTTGATGGTGGACTTAAAACTGGAGACGATCTTTAATTTCCCTCCGTTTGCCATATCCTACCCCAATCTATTTATGGTTTTTAAAGATGCGCATCCCTCCGGCAACGATCAGTAAAATCCCGAGAATGTAAAAGCAGAATTTTACCAATCCTAACTTTTGACTGAAGAACTCAATGCTTGCGATTTGGGGCATGACCTGGGGAATACGGATAAAAACCCCCAAGCCAACGGCCACAAGCAGGATACCATAATAGAATGCAAATTTTCTTTTGTCCATTTCAATTCTTACCTTTCCAGCGCTTCCAGCTGTTCATCAAATTCCTTACTGGCCATATCCATTTCTTCGGTTTTTTCCTCAAGCTCCAGGAAAAGGGTCTCCACTTCCGCCTCCAGTTGTGCAAGGCCTTTTGAAAGCTTCTGAATTTCATCTCCATTCTGGCTCTGGGCGGCCTCCAGGAGGTCCTGGTTGATCTCTGCTATCTTTTCTTCATTTTCTTCAATTTTATTTTCAATGCCGGCCACGGCTTTTTTCAACGGCGAAACCACCTTTGAGCGTTTGGCGATGATTTCCGATTTTTTCTGGCGAAGCTGCTTCCGTGAGAGGGTGGGTTGATTGCTTTTCTTTGACTCCGGCCTCTCCTCGTCTTCCCATCCTTCCTTTTCCAAAAACTCCTGGTAACTTCCTTCAAAGAGTGAAATCCCATCCTTTTTAAACACAAGGAGCTTGGTGGCGATGGCATGGAGGAAGAGTTCGTTATGGGTAACGATGAGCACGGCCCCGTCAAAATGACTCAATGCGGCCACAAAGGCATCACAGGCTTCAATGTCCAAATGGTTTGACGGTTCGTCAAGGAGGAGGAGATTTAACGGGGTTAAGAGCAATTTGCCCAGCATGACCCTGGCCTTTTCCCCCCCGGAAAGCACGGAGATGGGCTTCAGGGCGGAATCCCCTTCGAACATCATTGATCCGCAGATATTACGGGCGGCCTGGCGATCAAAATCGGGATGGGCATTCATCACCTCTTCTTCGATGGTGGCCCGGGGGTTCAGGGTCTGGACATTGGTCTGTTCAAAATAGCCCATGGATACCCCGGGATTCAATTGCACCTTTCCCTGGTTTAACTCCAGGCCTTTGCTCAAAAGCTTCAACAGGGTGGTTTTACCCTTCCCATTCTGACCGATGACGCCGATGCGGTCTTGGGGGTAAACCGTAAAAGACAGATCGTTGATCAGGGGCCGGGATGGATCATACCCAAAGGAGAGGTCCTCCACCTGCATGAGCTGCTTACCGGCAAATGGTAAATCATTGAAGGAAAATTCCATGTTTCGAATTTCCTGGAGCTTATCCTTCACCTGGGTTTTCTCCAGGGTCTTCACCCGGGACTGAACCATGTTTGCCAGGCGTGCCTTGGCCCGGAAGCGGGTGATAAAGGTTTCTATTTCCTTGCGCTTTTTGGCCTCATTCTGGCGGGTTTTTTCATAGACCTCCTCATCCTGGGCCACCTGTTCGTAGTACTTGGCCGTATCCCCTTTGATTTTACGAATCTTGTGGCGATGGATTCCGGCAATGTGGGTTACCACATTGTCCATGAAGCCCCGGTCATGGGTTACCAGCAGCACTTCCCTGGGCCATGAAATCAAGAATTGTGAAATCCAGCGAATGGAGGTGATGTCCAAATAGTTGGTCGGTTCGTCCAAAATCAGCAGGTCCGGTTCTGAAACCAGGACCTTGGCCAGGTTCAACCGCACCTGATAACCACCGGAAAACAAATCCGGAGATTTTTCCATGTCTGCGTTGCTGAATCCCAGACCGGCCAATATCTTCTCGGCCTTCCAATAATGATCCCGCTCATGCTCGGGCAACCCCAGCATGGCTTCTTTAATAATGGTGGGCTGTGAAAACTCGATTTTTTGGGAAAGGATGCCCATGCGATATCCGGTAGGCCAGGTTATTTTCCCTTCATCGGGATGGTCGGTTCCGGCAATCATATTTAAAAGAGTGGTTTTGCCGTGACCGTTGCGGCCCACCAACCCAACCCGCTCTCCGGGGTTAATCTGAAATCCGGTCCCATCCAGCAGGACCTGGTCACCGAAACCTTTTGAAATGGTATCTATCTGTAGCATTGATTTTGAACTTTATTTAATTGTCCTAGCCTCAAGTTAACCTGGAAAATCCTGAATATAGCATAATCCAAGGCCGATGTAATCTGTAATTGACAGTACTGGCCATTATCATATACATATTAGACTCTACACCCCAATTTCATATTTTTTATGAGGACGAAATGACCCAGTATATTTATGAGTTCGGTTCCGTTAAAACCGATGGCAATGCAACCCAGAACAATCTTCTGGGAGGTAAAGGCGCCAACCTGGCTGAAATGTCCCGCCTGGGGCTGCCTGTCCCGGCCGGTTTTACCATTTCCACCCAATGCTGCAACGACTTCTTTGCCCAGGACAGCCATTTTCCAGAGGGCCTGGATGCTCAAATCCAAGTTGCCATGGCCGGCATTGAAAAACAAATGGGAATGAAATTCGGAGACCTGGACAATCCCCTTTTGGTATCCTGCCGCTCCGGTGCCCGGAAATCCATGCCCGGAATGATGGAAACCATATTGAATGTGGGACTCTGCTCAACCACCATTCCCGGACTGATCAAAAAAACCGGAAACGAGTGGTTTGTCTACGACGCCTATCGTCGGTTGATCATGATGTACTCCGACGTGGTCATGGAAAAGGCAGAACAGGTCACGCCCAAGGATGGCATGGGAATCCGCCTCAACCTTGAAATCATGATGACCAACCTGAAAAACGACCGGGGATACGAAAACGATACCGACATTTCCATCGACGATCTTAAAAATCTCTGTGTCCTTTTCAAAAAGAAAATCAAGGAAGAGCTGGGAAGCGACTTTCCGGACGATCCCAAGGAACAGCTCATGGGCGCCATTGGCGCCGTTTTCAAAAGCTGGTATGGAAAACGGGCCGTCTCCTACCGCCGCATTGAACATATCCCGGACTCCTGGGGTACGGCCGTAACCGTACAGAGCATGGTTTTCGGCAACATGGGCAAGAGCTCCGCCACCGGCGTTGCCTTTACCCGCGACCCGGCAACGGGAGCCAATAAATTCTTTGGGGAATGGCTGGTCAATGCCCAGGGAGAAGACGTGGTGGCCGGCATCCGGACCCCCAATCCCCTGAACAAGGATACGAAAAACGTCCAGAACCAGCATCTGGAAAGCCTGGAAGAATCCATGCCCGAACTCTACGCCCAGCTGGTGGACATTCGAAACATGCTGGAAGCCCACTACAGAGATATGCAGGACATTGAGTTCACCATCCAGGAGGGTAAGCTTTACATGCTCCAGTGCCGCAGTGGAAAACGCACAGCCACCGCCGCCCTGAACATGGCCATGGATATGTTTGAAGAAGGACTCATCGACGAAACGACCATGATCCTCCGTCTCGATCCCAAGGCCCTGGATGAAATGCTCCATCCCGTTGTGGACCCCGAGGAGGAAAAAACCGCAGTAAAGGTGGCCGAAGGACTTCCCGCCGGCCCCGGTGGTGCGTGGGGACAGATCGTTTTCACCTCGGAAGATGCAGTTCAATGGGCAAGAACAGACAAAAACGTCATCCTTGTTCGTGAAGAGACAAATCCCGAGGACATTGAAGGCATGCGGGCTGCTTCCGCCATCCTGACGGCCCGGGGCGGCATGACTTCCCATGCAGCCCTGGTGGCAAGGGGATGGGGTAAATGCTGCATCGTGGGAGCCGGAGCCCTGAAGATCAATTTTGAAACCCGCCAACTCAAGGTTGGTACCCGGGTGTTCAACGAAGGGGATTATTTCACCCTCAACGGTACAAAGGGAGTGGTCTACGATGGGCGTTTAAAAATGAAGGACGCCTCTGAAAATCCCAAATTCAAAAAATTCATGGAAATTGCGGATAAGCACAGAACCATGAAGGTGAGAACCAATGCGGACACCCCGGATGATGCCCAGACTGCCCTATGCTTCGGCGCCCAGGGCATCGGTCTCTTCCGGACAGAGCACATGTTCTACGGAACCGATTCCGACGAGCCCCTTTTCCTGCTGCGGAAAATGATCCTGAGCAAAAGCCGTGAGGAACGCCAGGAAGCCCTGGATCAACTGTTCCCCTTCGTCAAAACCGAAATCGAAAAAACCCTGGACGTCATGGACGGCCTGCCCGTTACCATTCGACTCCTGGATCCCCCCCTGCACGAATTTGTTCCCCAGACCGAGGAAAACCAGGTCCAGATTGCCAAGGCATTGAACATTGACCTGGAAGAAGTTCTCAAACGCTCCGAACACCTCATGGAATCAAATCCCATGATCGGCCATCGCGGGGTTCGCCTGGGCATCACCTTCCCGGAAATCACACGGATGCAGATGAAGGCCATTTTCCAGGCCGCAGCCGAACTCATTTCCCGGGGCAAGGATCCCCAACCCGAAATCATGGTTCCGGTTACCTGTAATGAAAAGGAATTGGAATTTACCCGGGACATTGCAAATGCTTGCCATGACGAGGCGGCAAAGGCCCATGGCCTGGATAAAATCCCCCACATGTTCGGCACCATGATCGAAATTCCCAGGGCCGCCCTGGTGGCGGATAAAATGGCCACCCATGCTGAATTTTTCTCCTTCGGCACCAACGACCTCACCCAGATGTCATTTGGTTTTTCCAGGGATGATATCGGCTCCTTCATGAATGACTATATCGACAATGCCATTCTGAATTCCGACCCCTTTGAAACCCTGGATCAGGAAGCCGTGGGCAGCCTCATTGAAATTGCAGTGGATCGGGGATCGAAAACCCGTCCCGACATCAAGCTGGGCATCTGCGGTGAACACGGCGGCGATCCCGATTCCGTGGAATTTTGCCACAGAACCGGACTGAGCTACGTATCCTGTTCGCCCTACCGGGTTCCCATTGCCCGTTTGGCTGCAGCCCAGGCCGCCATCAAGGATAACAAATAAGCACCATATCCTCGTTTAAATTAGAAAGCCCCTGGTGACATCCATCACCAGGGGCTTTTATTTTTTGCATCCTGCCAGGGTCACAAATCGGTATTGACCCAATAACGATTCCAGGTGCAGCGTTGCTTATAGGGATACCGCATCAATTCCGTACCCAGAATGTTAAAATCCTTGTGGCGGACCAAAAAATATTGAACCCGCTCCCGATCCACCACCTTCCGCACCCCCGCCGCCACATAAAGGGTCTTGTAATCCCCTTTCACAAAACAATGCACGGCACCGGTGACCACGGTCAAATCCAATTCCCGGGCCACGGAATACAGATCCAGTGAAACAATGGTAAATGGCTTCCCTTTGAATGGCGATTTGGCGCCGTTCCGGGTCAATTCACAGGTGACAAAATTTTTAAAGGGCATTTCATATTGCCCCAACTCTTCCCCTTCGGCGAACACGGGCGCCGTCAAGAAAAGGAGCAGTATCCCCAATGCTGCGGCACCAATTAGAAAAGGTGTTTTGCACCGATAATTACAACCCAAATTGCTCATCTTACGCATTGTTATCAACCAGGGATTTAATTGTGTTTTGAAGGTCTTTCAAGGCCATGGGAGTCACCCGAACCGATTCACGGCCTGAAAAATGTTCCAAGGATTTATTCAATGCAACCCGGTTACGATAACCGGTCTCAAAAAGGATGGGAATTCGATTATCCATGGAGACCACCTGGTCCACAAATGATTTGGAACCAAGCCCGGTCACTCCGTGGTTGGCAATGATCATTTTGAATTTTTCCGGCTGGACCCTGAAGGTGTTAAAGGCCTGATTGGAATCCCGCATCACCGTGGCTTTGAACCCAAGCCTGCGGATGACCTGGGCCATGAGCCGCGTCCGCTTTAAATTATTATCCACCACGAGAATATGTTTCCCCTCCAGGACGGCGATTCCATCCCGTGAAGGATCTTTTTTGCTGTTTTTTGATGCCATGGAGTGAATCTGGAAGGGGTGGATCTGCGAGACATTGATCTCAAAGGCACGGGCACCGATGAATTGATGGTTATTTTCCTCTGACACCTGGACCAGAAAGCGGTTGTTCTCGCTGATGTATTCCCGAAGCCATTTGCGATAATTGTTATTCTCGCCGGTTAGAATCAGCAATTTTTCGCCGGCAGGTGTCTTGACCTGAATGGAGTGATAAATCTGGGGGATATCGGTGTATCCCAATTTGGTTTCCCGATAATTTTCCTTTACAAATTCAACCAGGAAATCCCTTGCCCCGGCAAAGGGCGCTGACAGACAAACCAAAAGCGCTACAGCCAAAATTCTTCTCATGGTACCTTCCTTCATTACCCATGGGTTTAACCTTTGATCGGCATGAAGGCGGGATTACTTAAACCGGGAAAAAATCAAATCAGGCGCCAGGCTAAAATCGCCAGGATCGTGTAAAGGGTGGCCAGAATCATGAGTTGCTTTTTGCGATCCGCTTTTCTCCGGGCCCTGAAAATCCCAAGCAGAAGACTGGACAAACTGATGGCCAGGCCCACAATGATGCAATACAAAAGATATTGCAAAAAGCGATTGTCCCAAACCCGCCTTAAATCAAGACCATAGAAATCGTCAAAAAGGGTATGGAATTCGGGGCGGGCCCGGTGGAAAATAAAGATGGCGAAGATAAAAACCACCCACGCGGCGCCCATGAGGAGGTGTAGGATGCGGGACCAGAAGTCCCGGGAACGTCTACGGTCTGGGATCTTACTTACTGGAAGAGGCATAATTGGTCCATATCTTTATCATTGTTTTTTTTGCAGTATATATATTATCATTTTGTCATGAATTCCATACAGCTTTCTAAAAAACAATTCCACGATCTCAAAAAACTGGTCTACCAGATCTCCGGCATTCATCTGCACAATGGAAAAGAAGAACTACTTAAATCCAAGATAGCAAAACGCATGCGAATTACCAAATTGGATTTTGCAAGCTACCTGCATTTCCTGGAAAATGATGAAGACGAAGTTATTGAATTCATAGACACCGTCACCACCAACCACTCCTTTTTTTTCCGGGAAAACAAAAGCCTGGAATACATTGTTCAACAATTTTCCAACCACCCGGAAAGAGAGAGAAAAAAATTTAAGATATGGTGTGCAGCCTGCTCCACCGGGGACGAGGCATATACACTGGCGGTTCAACTCAAGGAAGTCAACCTGAACTTCACCATCCTTGCCACGGACATTTCCCATTCGGTGTTGAACACTGCAGTCAAGGGAATATACCGAGCAGATAAGGTTCGCAATGTTCCTTCCCCCTTGCTCCACAGCTATTTCCAAAGGGGGGACGGCAAATTCGCCGGCTATGTTCGGGTAAAGGAAAAAATACGCAACCAGATTCAATTCAGAAAATTCAACCTCATCAACGACCAGGCCCCCAAAAACCAATTCGACGCCATTCTTTGTCGAAATGTGATGATCTACTTTGACCCGGCCACCAGCGAATCCGTGGTCAACAAACTGCACGGTGCAGTGGTTCCCGGCGGATATTTTGCCATTGGCAATGCCGAAAGCCTCATGGGATTGAACCACAAATTCAACACCATCCCAAAGGTGGCCAGTCTCTACACCAAATAATCTTAAATATCCCTTTCAAGCGAAAGCAATGCCCCATTGGCCATCTGCATTCCATGGACGGAAGGCCGAACACGCGTCAAACCACAGATGCACCTTGAAAGTTCGGCCCAACCTCTGCCCCCGGTCTTTATTTAAAATGTGCCCTGGCCTGGAACCTGCGGGTGATCATCTCAACGATCTCTTCGGCACTGGTCTCAATGGGCTTATTGCTCACATTAACCATGGAAAACCCCCGGGTAATATAATACTTTTGGGCATCCCGAATTTCGTTCTCCACATCAAGCCGGGAAGAATAGGCATGGATGTCCGAAGTTCCTAAACTTTCCTGCCGCATCTTTCTATGGGCCAGCAATTGTTCGGAATTGATATTCAGAGCAAAGACCCGCCTGCGGTCCACTTCAGTCAGGCTGGAGGGCATGGGCACACCGGGCACATAGGGGATATTTGCCACTTTCCACCCCATCACGGCCATGTACATGGACAGGGGCGTCTTTCCCGCCCTGGACAATCCCACCAGGATAATCTCCGCCTCGTCCAAACTTTCCGGATTCAGTCCGTCATCATGTGCCAGGGCAAAATCAATGGCCGAGACCTGTTTTAAATCAACCTGATGGATTTCCCGATAAAGCCCCGGTTTTTCAAGGGGTTCCTGTGCCAGAAACGATTCAACCTTAGAAAGGATCGGCCCCATGAGATCAATGGTGACGATCTTTTGCTCCAACCCCTTCCGGGTCAAATACCGCCGCAGCTTGGAATCGACTATTGTATGTACAATTATCGAATTGATTTCCGTTACTTTGCGGATGAGATCATCCACCTGGCTTTCGGTGCGAATGTGGGGAACTTTTACAACGGTAATATCGTTGCCCGGGAACTGAACCAAACTGGATTCTATCAAATGGAAGGCATTGATTCCCTCCCCGCAGGACGCCACATATATCATATGAAAGCCATGGGTATCTTCTTTAACATGGGACATAAATCTATCCTTTATTCGCATAAAATTTTGGGTTATATATTGATTCGCACACCATAACCCATAACTGAATTGGAAGTAAACATGGGACATGAAGACAGAGGCCATTACGCAGCCAAACATTCGGGCATTCAGGTTGACCCCGCCATCGCAGAAGCAATCCTCAAACACCAGGAAGACGGAATCCTCTATTGTGCCGCAGCCCATCGGGCCGCCGGGGAATTGAATATCGCCCCTTCATCCATCGGCGTCCAGGCCGATCTCCAGGAGCTTCGCATCTCCAAATGCCAGATGGGACTCTTTGGGTATAAATCCGGTAAAAAACTCAACCCTGAAATCCATGTTCCAGACGCCCTTTGGAACCGCATTGAATCCACGGCCAAAGACGGCCGGATTTCATGCGCCCAATGCTGGGCAATCGCCGCCGAATTCAAATGCTCAAAAATAGATGTGGGATCCGCCTGTGAAAAACTGGGGCTGAGGATCAAGCCGTGTCAATTGGGGGCGTTCTAGGGGACGTCTCCCCATCCACGTCAACGCGCTTCTTTGCCCGGCTTTTCCGTTTCCGCCGGGCCTTTTGCTTTCGGATCCGTTCCCGCTCCCGATCTTTTTTGGAAGAGCCGCCGGATTTAAGTGCCTCGATGTTGTCCACCAACTGCCTCAGGGCCAGAAACCGATTCAAATTCTGGGATCTGTGCTTCCCCACCTTGACGGACAGCCCGGTGGGCCTGTGCCGGATAAAAACGGCGGAAGAGGTTTTATTTACTTTCTGCCCCCCCCGGCCGGAGGATTTTACAAATTTTTCCTCCAGATCCCCCCTGTGGATGGACAAGGCCTCCATTTTTTTCTCAAGGGCTTTTATCTTTTTTGCATCGGGTCCCATATTCTTTTCCACGGTTAAAACCGGTTATATACCATAAAGTCATGGTCAGATAAATAAGCAGCCTCCCCTTACCATCTCCATGGAATAATCCCATCCCACCCCAAGGCGAGAAGCCGCCATATATGAAAGAAAATAATGTTTCCGCCATATACGACGATTCCATTCCACCACATACGGAAGAAATTCATTCGCCAAAATCATTAGTCCTATAATTTCGGCACGTTGAACCATGGCCTGATAATTGCGTATTTTTATTAGCATGAATATTCAATGGGTCACAATTACAAACATCCCCACAATCAATCAGAATGAGGTGACGAATGAAGGAAATACGGAAAAGCTATTGCGGTTTGTGTCATCCCAGATGCGGCATACGATTACACCTGGAAAACGGAAAAATAACCAAAGTGACCGGAGATCCGGATCACCCCATAAATCGGGGGGTAATCTGTGAACGGGGTCGGTTGATGCCGGACCATGTCCACCACCCGGATCGACTCAACTATCCCCTGAAACGGATAGGGGAAAAAGGCATGGGCCAATGGGAGCAAATAAGTTGGAACCAAGCCCTTGATGAAGTGGCGTCGAAATTGTCACAACTCAAGGAAAAATACGGTCCCGAAACCCTTTCTTTCACCCATGGCACCGGCCGAACCTACCATTGGGATGCCCGCCGTTTTTACAATATTTTCGGGTCCCCCAACATGAGTGGCGCCAACACCATATGCATGTGCCCCAGCTATGCCACTGAGTACGCAACATATGGAGGCATGGCCATGGGAGAAATCATGTCCACGGAATGCGTGGTGCTCTGGGGCACTTCTCCCCACAAGGCAGAACCCACCGGTCGATATCCCCAAATTGTCCAGGCCCAAAAAAGGGGAGCCAAGATAATTGTCATTGATCCCAGGGAAACACGGGAGGCCCAGATGGCAGATCAATGGCTTCAAATCCGCCCCGGAACCGATGTGGCACTCATGATGTGCTGGATACGTTTGATCATCCAAGAAGATTTGTACGACCACGACTTTGTAAAAAACTGGACCATTGGATTTGAAGAATTAAAAACAGCAGCCGCATCTTACACCAGCCAAAGGGTGTCTGAGTTGACCATGATACCGGCGGATCTCATCGAAAGCGCTGCACGGCAATATGCCACCACCAGACCCGGAGTCATCTTGTGGGGATATGGGATTGACAAACAAGGCGTCAATTCAACCCAGGCTGCCCGTGCCCGGGCCATTTTACGGGCCATCACCGGCAATCTGGAAGTTCCGGGTGGCGAAATTTTCAGCATGGGCCAAGGCATGGAAGCCGTTTTGGATACCAGCTACCTGGAATACCATGATGCCTTGTCCGAAAAGCAAAAGAGCAAGCAACTGGGGGCTGATAAATATCCCTTTTTCGGATTTCCAGGGTATGAAAAAAACCTGGCTGCCAACCAAAAGCTGCCCAGGGGATATGTGCCTCCGCCTGCCGCCTGGATATCCTCCCTTGCCCATTTTCGGGAAGTTATGAACGCCGCAAGAACAGGCTCCCCCTATCCCATTAAGGCGGCCATCACCCTTGCAAGCAACCCCCTTTTAGCCCTGCCCAACACCATGAATACCTTTGAAGCCTTAAAGTCCCTGGAACTATATGTGGTGATGGATTATTACATGACCCCTTCCGCAGCCCTTGCAGATTATGTATTTCCAGCCTCGTCAACGGTGGAGCAATCGGAGATGTGGTTAACTCCGGATTTCTGCATGGCTTGTCCACAGGGCATTGATCCCCTGTATGAACGAAAAAGCAGTTACTATTTTTTCAGGGGGTTGGGAAACCGGCTGGGGCAAGCGGAGCACTGGCCCTGGGAAACCATAGAGGAAGTCTACGACCATTGCCTCACCCCCGCCGGCATGACATTCCAGGAATTGAAAGACCAATATGGATTCTTTGGGAAGCGGATCTACCGTCAATATGAAAAACATGGATTCGGAACACCTTCGGGAAAGGTGGAACTCAGCTCATCCATATTTGAAGATCTCGGTGCCGCCCCCCTCCCCCTTTACAGAGAACCGGAGTGGGGCCCCAAGGCTGCACCGGACCTGACACGGGAATACCCCATGATTTTGATGACCGGCAGCCGGTTCATGCCCATGTACCACTCCGAACAGCGACAAATTGAAAAGGCCAGAAAAAAGATGCCCGATCCACTGGTCTCAATTCACCCGAAAACAGCCGAGAAATTAGGGCTCAACCAGGGCGATTGGGCCATTATTTCCACCCCCCAGGGCAGCATTCGACAACGGGTCGACCTCACTGATATTGTCCACCCCGATATGGTGGATATCCATCACGGTTGGTGGTTCCCGGAAAAAGAAGAAAAGGATCTATTTGGTGTCTTTGAATCCAACGCCAATGTTCTCTGCCCCGATGGAGAAGAATTCTGCAGTCCTGAAATCGGCGCATGGCCCAGCACGGCACTCATGTGCAAAATAGAAAAGGAATAGGAAGTTAGGCTGTTCTCACCGGAAATGCAAAAAAGGGTTTCAGAAATATTCTAAAACCCTTTTTATAATTTTATGGAGGCGGCTTCCAGGATCGAACTGGAGAATAA
>JAKSBM010000618.1 GCA_022361135.1 Desulfobacterales bacterium
ACTTCATTTTCATTCATGATATATGCATAGCCATTATTACACAGACAAGTTTATCATCTTCAAGACCTTTAATAATACAAGGGCTCTTACTATCCTTTATATTGAGAACCACGGTGGATTCACCAAAGAGGTTCAAGGCATCCTGGAAGTATTTGGGATTGAATGCGCTTTTGATTTCTTCCCCGGAAAAACCGATCATCAGCCGTTCCTTGGATTCGCCGATTTCCGGATTGGTGATGGTGACCACCAATTCATTGTCCAGGAAGTTTAAAACCACACTCTTGTAATCCTCGGAGGTGAGGATGGAAACCCGTCGCATGAGGGTGGAAAAGATGCCCCGATCCATTTCAACGGGGATCATGGCATCGGTGTTGATAACGGGTTTATAATCGGGATAATCCCCATCCAGCAGCTTGATCATGATGGATTCGTTGGCCCGCTGGAAGATGAAATGATTATCCTTGACCCCCACCCTGATTTTATCATCCCCACTGTCGATGAACTTATTCAATTCGGACAATCCCTTTTTGGGGATGATTACCTTTTCATCGGGAAGGTTCAGGGTACCGGTGAAATCGGCATCATAGCAATGGAGGCGTCTGGAATCGGTGGAAACGATGCGGAGCTTTTCTGATCCGTCGTCCTGGACAATCTTTTCAATGAGGGATCCCAGTACATAAATCCGTTTTTCGTCCCCTGAAAAATTAACCACGGCGGAAACATCCACCATTTTTTTCAGGTCCTTGGCATCGACTTCAATGAAATCCACATTTTCAATCACAGGGGTTTCAGGAAAATTTTCATAATCCGAGGAGACAATGTGAAAAATACTGTCGCCCTGACCGATTTCTACCCAGCGATTTTCAACTTCATTGATCAGAACTTCCGTATCTGGATACTCCCTGATGATCTCAAAAAACTTCCTGGAATTAATGGATAGGATACCCTCGGTTTCCACCTGGGCATCGTAACTTCCCGTAAAAACGGTTTCCAGGTCATTGGCCGTGATGGAGATTTGATCCCCCATGGCCTTGATCAATATGTCCGATGTGATGGATAGGTTTGTTTTCCTCCCTGTTATCCCCTGAACTTTTGACAGTATTTCCAGGATATCTTTTTTGTTAAATGCAAATTTCATTCTGGTTCCTTTTCTAATAATTTGGATGCCAAAAAACTTTATATCATCTGGTATGAATTATCAATGATAGGTTATTCTATTAATTATATATTTATTAAAAGATAATAATCGTAATAGGGGGTGTTCAAAATGTTAATAACTTTGCAACTCCCTGTATTAGAGGCGAATTTTTTCGCAACCTGTGTACAAAAGCCGGTTGAGTTTATGAACAAAAGAAGTCGGTTCTTGTTCATAAAAATCGGCTGTTGAAAACTGCGAAGTTTTGAACATTTTTTCTTCCCATTTTTAATACCGATAAACCCACTCGCGCATCTGCTGTAACCCCTTGTTTTTCCATTCTTCCTGGGTGCAGGCATCCACAAACTTGAAAAAGAGGGTGTCAATAATCCCGGAAACCTTGAAAATGAAGTAGGCTTTTTCCAGAACCATGCCTTCTATTTCGTCTTCGGAATCCGCCTTTCCCATGGATGGGGTTTTTAAACCGGTGATGTTGAAGCTCTCTCCCTTGAGGGTGAATTTATACTCTTCTTCCTCCCCCAGTTTCATGATCAGATTCAGTTCCGTCACCTTGGCGCCCTTTTTAAGTGCCGTGGCGCCTTCTTCGAGACCGGCCTGGTCTCCTTTTATGGTGATGCGTTCCTTGGACTTGTCCCCCAGGCTGTTTTCCAGGACCAGGGAATTACCGATTTCCAGGCGGACGGGCAGGCCGGCCGAAGGGATTTCCGGAAGGGGTTGGTCGGTTTCGATCATGAACCAGATCCAGGTGAGGAAGTCGTTGCCCAGGTATTGATATTTATTATATGCGGTTGCAATGTCCAGCATGGTTTACCTCGCTAATTTAAGGGGGGAGAGGGTGTAAATCTGATCTTTCTGTGATTCGGTGAAATCACTTTCCTTTTCCACCAATGTATAGGGAAAAAGGCGGATGGCTTTCAGGCCGAACGATTTGAGAAACTGGGTTTCGAAAAACTCGTTTGCCGCCTTTTGTGTAGTAAAAAGATACAGGCTTTTTTCCTCGTAATTCCATAGCACGTCATAGATGTTCGGAACGGCCGGCATTTTGCTCATCAGGATATCCATGACGAATTCCTTAATTTCACTCTTTTCATTTTTAGAGACAAAATCGCGGCCTGTACTTTCCTTGCGCTTTTCAATTTCCAGGGCCATTTGCTTTTGGATCAATTTGGCTGGAATGGATTTCTTATCCACGCGGAGGGAAAAGAGGAAATAGGTGCCGTATATGCAGGAAAATTTTTCAAAATCCGGATCATAGGGACTTTCAAAGGGGGTCCAGCCCACGGAAATTTCTTCGTATTCGCTTTCGAGTTTTGGGATGGCATTCTGGATCAGGCCGTTTCGTACTTCTTCCATGGTGGAACCGTCAAATTCGCCTTCGATGTGATAACGACTCATGGAATGGGTGTTGGATAAAAATCCCATATATTCTCCTTGGTATCGGTAAGGTCTTTGGATTATTCGAAAAAGGTTTCTGATAAAACCAACGGAGTTTACCATATTTGGACAAAAAATAATAGAAGGTGTAGAATGGAGAAATTCCATGATCATCGACAATAATTTTACAATTCATGCAGACGGGTAATTATGGCGGTTATTTAGGTGATCTGATGATCTATCAACACCCCTTTTCACCCCCTTTCACCCCACAAGACCCACACAAACCATCTTATGCAGGATATTGAAAATGTTAGGGATTGTTTAAGGTTTATTAATTAAAAAAACAACGGGTTTTCCTTATGGAACTTGGCTTTGAGCATTTACAATGAACGTTATTTATTGTAAATGTTACCCGTTATATTGGGATTGATAAATTCTCATAAACCACGAGAGGTGAAAATTATGAAAAAAAGAATGCAGACCATCGACGGAAATACTGCGGCAACGCACGTGGCCTATGCCATGAGTGATGTGGCCGCCATATATCCGATTACCCCTTCGAGCCCCCTGGGAGAAATTGCAGATTCATGGGCAGCCAAGGGACGGAAGAATATTTTCGGTCAGGTGGTGGACATCAAGCAGATGCAGTCAGAAGCAGGAGCAGCCGGAGCAGTACATGGTTCCCTTTCCGCAGGCGCCCTGACTTCCACTTTTACTGCATCCCAGGGATTATTACTCAAGCTGCCCAATATGTATAAGATCTCTGGAGAATTGCTTCCCAGTGTATTCCATGTAACGGCCCGCGCCCTTTCCGCCCACGCCCTGTCCATCTTCGGTGACCACCAGGACGTCATGGCCGCCCGCCAGACCGGTTTTGCCATGCTGGCTTCCAACTCGGTTCCGGAAGCACAGGATATGGCCCTGGTGGCCCATTTGGCCACCATCGAAGCCCGGGTACCCTTCCTTCATTTCTATGACGGTTTCAGAACCTCCCACGAGATTCAGAAAATCGAAATGATTGAATATGAAGACATGGCCTCCCTGTTCAACTATGAAGCATATAAAGAATTCAAAGAACGGGCCATGAACCCGGAACATCCGGACACCCGCGGCACCGCCCAGAACCCGGACATTTACTTCCAGGGCCGTGAAGCTGCCAATAAATACTACGATGCCACCCCGGCCATCGTTAAAAAATATATGAAGAAGGTGGGAGAACTCACCGGCCGTAACTACCAGCCCTTCGATTATGTGGGCGACCCCGAAGCCGACCGCATCATCGTGGCCATGGGCTCTGCCTGTGAAGCCATTGAAGAGGCCATTGCCGTCCTCAATTCCCAGGGACAGCGTCTGGGCCTGGTCAAGGTGCGTCTCTACAGACCCTTTGACACCCAGGAGTTCCTGAACACCGTACCGGCCACCGTGGAAACCATCACCGTTCTGGACCGTACCAAGGAACCCGGCGCCATTGGCGAACCCCTGTACACCGATGTTTGCACCGCATTCATGGAATACGGCGAAGGCCCCAAAATCATCGGCGGTCGCTATGGCCTGTCCTCCAAGGAATTTACCCCGGACATGATCAAGGCCATCTACGATAATATGAAGGTGGTTTCTCCCAAGAATCACTTCACCGTGGGCATTGTGGACGACGTTACCCACACTTCCCTGGAAGTGGAAAAGGGATTTGATCCCGCACCCGAAGGTACCATTGCCGCTAAATTTTACGGCCTGGGTGCCGACGGCACCGTGGGCGCCAACCAGTCCGCCATTAAAATCATCGGGGACAACACCGACAAATACGCCCAGGGTTACTTTGCCTATGACTCCAAAAAATCCGGCGGTCTCACCGTATCCCACCTGAGATTCGGGGACGTGAAAATCAAGTCCACCTACCTGATCCAGACCCCGGACTTTGTGGCGGTTCACAAGGCCAATTACGTGGAACTCTACGATGTGCTCAAGGGACTCAAGGAAGGGGGCACCTTCCTGTTGAACTCCAATTGGTCCATGGAAGACATGGAAAAGCACATCCCCGGCGACGTCCGCAAAAAGATCTATGATAAAAAGCTGAACTTCTACAACATCGACGCCGTTAAAATCGCCGGTGAAGTGGGACTGGGCGGCCGTATCAACATGATCATGCAGACCTGTTTCTTCAAACTGGCCAACGTATTACCCGTGGAAGACGCCATCCGTCTGCTCAAGGAAGACATCAAATTCAAGTTCGGTAAAAAGGGCGATGCCATCGTCAATATGAACATTGAAGCCGTGGACAAAACCCTGGACAAGCTCATCAAAATCGATGTGCCCGAATCCTGGAAGGACGGGGTTCGCGAAGAAGTGGCCAAGGAAAAGGCCACGGATTTTGTGGACAATGTCATGTCCAAGATCAATGCCCAGCAGGGTGATGATCTGCCCGTATCCGCCTTCTCCGTGGATGGTGTTTTTGAACAGGGAACCGCCCAGTATGAAAAGCGCGGTGTGGCCATCAACGTTCCTGAATGGTTGCCTGAAAATTGTATCCAGTGTAACCAGTGTGCCTTTGTTTGTCCCCATGCCGCCATCATCCCCATCGCGGCCACGGAAGAAGAACTGGCCCAAGCCCCGGAATCCTTTTCCACCATCAAGGGTAAGGGCAAGGGCATGGATCAGTTCCAGTTCCGTATTCAGGTTAATCCCCTGGATTGTCAGGGCTGCGGCAATTGTGCCGACATCTGCCCGGCCAAGACCAAGGCATTGGTCATGGAACCCCTGGATTCCCAGCTGGATCCGGAAGTGGATAACCACAAGTTTTCCCTCTCCGTTCCCTTTAAGACCGATGTTTTAAAGAGAGGAACCGTGAAGGGATCCCAGATGTGGCAGCCCCTGCTTGAGTTCTCCGGTGCCTGCTCCGGTTGTGGTGAAACCCCCTATGTAA
>JAKSBM010000025.1 GCA_022361135.1 Desulfobacterales bacterium
CATCCATGAGCAAAACCTTGGGTGCCATGGCCAGAACCCGGGCGATGGCCACCCGTTGCTGCATGCCGCCGGACAGGGCATGGGGAAATTTATCCCCATGTTCCGACAATCCCATGACCTCCAGGTGGAAATCCACCAGGGCCTCGAGATCCCCGGGTGGTGGTTGAAGCAGATTTAACCCAAAGGCCACATTGTCTCTTACGTTCAGCCATGGAAAAAGCGTGGGGTCCTGGAAAACCATGCCCCGATCCGGCCCGGGACCGCATACGGAATGGCCGGCGACCCCAATTCGTCCCCTGGACGGAAAAATAAAGCCGGCAGCCAGGTTGAGCAATGTGGTTTTCCCACAGCCGGAGGGTCCCAGGATCGCTATAAATTCATGTTTTTCCACCTTGAGATTAATGTTATCCAAAATGAGCTGTTCCTTGCCCACCCCAGCGGAATATTCTTTGCTGACGCCCTGGAATTCTATCATTATTTTTCCTGGACCAGGGTCCATTTCTGGATGGTCCTTCGCTCCATTTGCCTTAAAATCCCCCGCTCCAAACAAAGGCCGATAATGCAGATGAGGCCAATGCAAACAAAAGAAGACGCATAATCCAGGGTCCACCTGGATTGAATGATGGCATAGCCCAACCCGGTTCCCGTCCCCACCACCATTTCCGCGGCCACCAACACCCGCCATCCCGTACCCAACCCCACCCGCAACCCCGTGAGTACAGCGGGCAAAGCACCGGGTAACAGAACTTTGAAAAATAAGGTATTCTTGTCCGCCCCCAGCATCTGTGCCGCACGGATTAGGCGAATATCCATTTGCCGAATTCCCGAAAGGGTATTCACGGCAATGGGGGCAAAGCCGGACACGGCAATCATGAATACCGTGGCAGTCTCCCCAATACCGAAGAGGAGAATGGCCACCGGCACCCAGGCCAGCCCGGGGATCAAAAGACAAATCTGGGGGATGGGGTAAAGGGCCTTATGAAACCAGGAAAAACGGGCCGAGGCCAGCCCGAAGCCGATACCGGCAGCCGCTGCAATGGAAAAGCCCATCAGCCATCGGTATAAACTGTCCAAAGCATGATGATAAATGGAGGCACCGGAAAGAAGATCCCCCAGAAGGACGGCCCAGAATCGGACCAGGGTATCAACGGGGCCAGGAAAGGAAACGCCCCTGAAATAATGGGTCCCCCACGCAGCAGCCTCCCATCCCAGGAGGATGATGATGAAGGGAAAAAGAAAATGGAGAAAAATTTTAAATGGCCTCGGCATAGAAATCCGGAATCATGGTTTGATGAATTCTATAACACGCCCGGTTCCAAGGCAATTCCTATCTTCTTGAATTTTCAATTTTATTTACCCGATTGAGATGGATAAATGGTAAACAACCACAGTCGCCCTGCCATGGCTGTTCTTCTCCATAATCCATGGGCCACCCGCCTTTTATGACGGTTCTTAAAAAAAAGTTAAGCCAACAGCTTGAGAATTTCCCGGGTCTTTAAAAGGGAGGGATTGATCTGGATCCGTTTCTTGGCCAGGCGGAAACGGATACTCTCCTTTTTCACAAAGGTATAGGGTGGATTCTGGGGAAGGACCTTAACCAGGTCCACGGGGGAAATCTTCATGTGATCCGGAGAAAAGGTCAAGGTAAGGGTCTCGGGCGTGATATCCAGACGTTTCACCCCCGCATTGATGGAAAGGACGCGCAACATGACTTTCAACAGCATGTTTTCAGCCTCCTTGGGCAATTTCCCATACCGGTCGATGAGTTCCTTTTTCATGTCTGCGATGTCGGAAACTTTTGTCAAACGGGAAAGCCTGCGATAGAGGGTGAGCCGCTGCTCCACGGATTCCACGTAATGGTCGGGGAACCCCGAGGACATGCTGGCATTGATTTCCGGTTCCAGGGGTTCCACCACCTTCTCGCCCTTGGCATCCTTCACGGCCTGGTCCAGGAGCTTCAGGAACATATCATAGCCCACCGCCGCAATGTGGCCGGATTGGGAGGCGCCCAGGGCCGTACCTGCCCCACGGATCTGGAGATCCTTCATGGCAATCTGGAAACCAGACCCCAGATCCTTGTGCTCCATGAGTGCCGAAAGACGTTTATGGGCATCCTTGGTCAGGCGGGATTCATCGGAGATGAAAAGATAGGCATAGGCCTGGTGATCCCCTCGGCCAATGCGGCCCCGGAGCTGATAGATCTGTGAAAGGCCAAAGCGTTCGGCCTTATTGATGATCATGGTATTGGCCGATGAGATATCCAATCCCGACTCCACAATGGTGGTGCAAACCAGTACATTGATTTCATAATTGATGAACTGGAGCATGACCTTTTCCAGCTCCGCTTCAGAAAGCTGACCATGGGCCACACCGATCTTTGCCTGGGGCACCAATTCCTGGAGCTGTTCCGCCATTTTGAAAATGGTTTTTACATTGTTGTGGACAAAAAAGACCTGGCCTTCCCGTGCCAACTCCTTGTTGACGGCATCCTTTACAATGGCCTCCTCAAATTTGGAAATATAGGAGACAATGGGCTGCCGTGCGGCCGGGGGGGTGGAGATAACGGAAATATCCCGCATGCCCGTAAGGGAAAGATGAAGGGTTCTGGGAATGGGGGTGGCACTCAGGGCCAGGACATCCACACTGCTCCGCTTCTTTTTCAAGGCTTCCTTGTGCTTGACCCCAAAACGCTGTTCTTCATCAATAACCAACAATCCCAGGGTATTAAAGGCCACATCCTTCTGGAGGAGACGATGGGTACCAATGACAATGTCCACCTGCCCCTGGGCCAGCCGCTTCAAGATATCGGTCTGCTCCTTGCGGCTTCGGAAACGGGAGAGACATTCAATGGTGACGGGATAATTTTCAAACCGTTTTCGAAATGTATTTAAATGCTGCTCGGCCAGGATGGTGGTGGGGACAACAATGGCCACCTGCTTGCTGTCGTTGACAGCCTTAAAAGCAGCCCGGACGGCCACCTCGGTTTTGCCGTAGCCCACATCCCCGCAGACCAGCCGGTCCATGGGAACATCGGATTCCATGTCCAATTGGACATCATCAATGGCCTTGAGCTGCCCCCGGGTTTCCTCGTGGGGAAAAGAAGCTTCAAAATCATTGTAAAGATTATCGGGCCG
>JAKSBM010000066.1 GCA_022361135.1 Desulfobacterales bacterium
GTTTTGCCACCTATTTCGGATTCGGCATCGTCGATCAATACCGGCCGGAATGGGAGATCTGGAGCCAGTTCATTCTCACCCAGACCGATGCGGCCCTGCGTCGGGATGGCCTGCTGGAAACCTTTCCCATTGAAATCCCCGGTGGTGAACATTTGGTGATCAATACCAGCACAGCCCCCATCATCTACAGTAAAGGCGGCAGCGTGCTGCGCCAGATCCGCGGTTTCATCGGCGATGAGGCCTTCCAGAAAGGCCTGCGTTACCTGGAAATCGGACGGTCCGGTTTCGGGGCGGACGGCAAGGATCCGCTGACGGATTCCGTTGCCGGAACCGAACTGGAACGTATGCTGTCCACCCCCAACTCCCAGCGGCTCTTCTACGTCAAATACGCGCTCAAACACGGCATGCCCATCACGATGCTCTACGAGCTGACCCATATCGATCCCTGGTTCCTGTACCAGATGAAGCAGATTGTGGACCTGGAGAACCAGATCAAGCTGGCAGGCAAGAACCTGCCCAGAGAACTGTTTGAGAAATCCAAAAAATACGGTTTTTCCGACAAACAGCTGGCCCACCTGACGCTGCTGACGGAAAAACAGGTGGAACAGACCCGGAAGGACTTAGGCATTGTCCCGGTTTACAAGCTGGTGGACACCTGTGCCGCCGAGTTCCGGGCCGCCACCCCCTATTACTACTCCACCTATGAGATGGAGTGCGAGGCCCGGGTGGATGGGGAGAAAAAGGTGATGATCCTGGGGGGCGGTCCCAACCGCATCGGCCAGGGCATCGAATTTGACTATTGCTGCGTCCAGGCCGCCTTCGCCCTCAAGGAAGAAGGGGTCCAGTCCATCATGGTCAACTCCAACCCGGAAACCGTATCCACGGACTATGACACCTCGGATAAGCTTTACTTTGAGCCCCTGACCCGGGAAGACGTCCTCCACATCGTGGAAAAGGAAAAACCCTGGGGTGTCATCGTCACATTTGGCGGCCAGACCCCCCTGAACCTGGCAACGGATTTGAAAAAGGCCGGCGTCCCCATCATCGGCACCAGTCCGGAAAGCATTGACCGGGCCGAAGACCGGGATCAGTTCCAGGCCATGTTGGAAAAACTGGGCCTGCGCCAGCCGGAGAACGGCATTGCCCACTCCTACGACGAAGCCGTCACCGTGGCCCGGGAAATCGGATACCCGGTCATGGTTCGTCCCTCCTTTGTTCTGGGCGGCCGGGCCATGAAGATTGTCTACGATGAAAA
>JAKSBM010000659.1 GCA_022361135.1 Desulfobacterales bacterium
ATCGGCAGGCTGTAAATTGAATTGGCGGAAAAAAACCTATGAGATCTGAGCAGATTCTTGTTGTTGATGATGAACACCGGATTGTGGAGAACATAACAACCTGCCTGAATCGTGAAGGGTTTGAGGTGACAGGCGCCTTCTCCGGTGACGAAGCCGTCTCCCTGTTTTCCCAAAAGCAATTTGATTTAATGCTGCTGGATATCAGCATGCCGGGCATGAACGGCTATGAAACCATGGAGCATATCCTGGGAATTAACCCGGATATGCTCATCATTATCATGACGGGCTTTGCCACGGTGGAATCCGCGGTCAGAGCCCTGAAACAAGGGGCCTGGGATTACCTTAAAAAGCCCTTTGAATACACCGACCTCATCAAAACCGTAAAGAACGCCCTGCTGCAGAACCGCCTGCTCAATGAACGCAAGGAGTTCACGGCCCGCCTGGAAGCCTCCGAACGCCAATACGCCAACATGGTGAACAATTCACCGGATTTGATTTTTACCTTGGATCAATCCGGTCGCTTTACCTTTATCAACGACCAATTTGAAAAGGTTTTGGGATTCCGTAGGGACCAGGTCCTGGGGAAGTCCTTTGAAAGCCTGGTTCACCCCAAGGATCGGGGCAAGATCCGTGGCCTGGTGGCCTCCGGGGGATTCGAACCCCTGGAATTGAATTTCCGATTCAAAAAGGCCGGGGAGATAAAGCCCCCCCACGACGGGCGGAATACCCTGGCTTACATGGCCTTGAAGGCGTCACCCACCCATTTGCCGGCCAAGGGAAAACGCAGGGAGCGCCGGGGCATTTACGTGGTGGCCCGGGACATGACCCAGCGGGTCAACCTGGAAGCCCAGCTCCGCCAGGCCCAGAAAATGGAAGCCATCGGCACCCTGGCCGGGGGCATTGCCCACGATTTCAACAATATTCTCATGGGGATCCAAGGCTATGTGTCCCTGGTGAAAAGCGGGTTTGAACGGGATACCCTGGAATTCAAACGCCTGGCCAACATCGATGAGTATGTGGCATCCGGTGCGGAAATGGCACGGCAGCTCCTGGGATTTGCCCAGAAGAATTGTTCCGAAGTCCACCTGATCAATCTCAATTACCTTTTAAAAATGTCCGCCAAAATGTTCGGCCGCACCCGCAAGGATGTGATCATCCGGCCCAAGCTTTCCAAGGAACTATGGGGCACCGTGGTGGATGAGGGCCAGATCAAGCAGGTCTTGATGAACCTCTTTGTCAATGCCTGGCAGGCCATGCCCCAGGGGGGCGAAATCCATATAGAATCGGCCAATTGTCACCTGGATGATAAGGAGGCCAAACGTTGCGGCCTGGAAAGGCCGGGAGCCTACGTTCAGATCGGTGTCCGGGATACGGGCATCGGCATCGATGAAGAGAATATCACCCGGATTTTCGATCCCTTTTTCACCACCAAGGAGCGGGGGCAGGGGACCGGTCTGGGACTGGCCACGGCCTATGGCATTGTCAAAAGCCATGGGGGCAGTATCCGGGCCGAAAGCGAACTGGGTAAGGGCACCTGCTTTGTTTTTTATCTGCCCGCCAAAAATGAGGTGGTCCGCCGGGGACCGGTGGTCCTGGAAAAGGAAACCATCATCAACGGCAAGGGAACCATCCTTTTGGTGGACGATGAAAAAGGGGTGATTGATGTCTGTTCGGAAATGCTGGAAACCCTGGGCTATGACGTGAAAATGGCCTTGGGGGGCAAGGCCGCCGTGGAGATCATGGAGCAGGAGGGCCAGGACATTGACCTGGTGGTACTGGACATGATCATGCCCGAAATGAACGGAAACCAGACCTATGATGCCCTGCGGAAAATCAAACCGGATCTGCGGGTGCTCATCTCTTCGGGATATGCCCGGGACGAAGATATCCAGAACATGCTGGACAAGGGGTGCAACGATTTCATCCTCAAACCCTTTGATGTCTCCATGCTTTCGGAAAAAATCAACAGCCTGTTTGAAGGAAAGACCAGGCGAACCCGGTCCATTATTGAAAGCCTCTGATCGCTCGGAACATTTGATTTATGGCCACCTCTAATCATCGTCTTTTGACATGATTCCTGCGCCTTGAACTCCTGCCAAAATCCTGAATTATTAGAAGTACCCCTAAAAAAACAAAAAGGCCGTCGGCGTTTCCGCCGACGGCCTTTTCCATATCTTATACCGACTGGAGATTAACCAAAGGTTTTTTCCAGGAAGGGTACGATCTGTTTTTTACGGCTCATGATGCCGGGCAGCCAGCATTTGCCGTCAACGGGTTTTTCACCGAAGGATTTTTCAACAACGGATTCGTCGTCGGAAGCCACCAGCAGTTCGGTGCCTTCTTTCATGATGTCGGTGAGCATCAGCAGTACGGTGTGATGACCCTTTTCTTCCTTAACGGCCTTGATGTCGGCTTCCAGGTCGGCCTTGATGCCGTCAACGATGGAGAGGTCAACCAGTTCCAGCTGGCCACAGCCAACGCCGTTACCGTTCATGTTGAAGTCTTTGTAGTCACGGTATACCAGGTCGCGGATGGGGGTTCCATCAACGGCGGATTTTACCTTGAACATTTCAATGCCCAGGGCTTCCAGGTCGCCTTCACCGCAGATTTCTGCCAGCTGGG
>JAKSBM010000325.1 GCA_022361135.1 Desulfobacterales bacterium
CCGCCGTTTCCGGGCCTTTTTCCAGGCCTCTTTTTCCCGGGTTTCATGGTCCAGGATCATTTCACGCAGGCTCTCGGGTTTCCGGGAATCCTCCAGAATATCCCCATATTCCCGCCGGGTCAGATGCAGGACCTCGATCTCCCGGTTCAAAAAGCCCTGGATATCCTTGAGCAGCTCCTTTTCCCCCTCGGCACAAAAGGAAAGGGCACGCCCCTTCCTCCGGCCCCGGCCGGTCCGTCCCACCCGATGGACGTAATTTTCGGCCTGGTCGGGTAGATCATAGTTGATGACATAATCCACATCCGGGATATCAATGCCCCGGGCCGAGACATCCGTGGCAATGAGGATCCGGCCCTGGTGGTCCCGAAAATCGGCCATGACCGCGTCCCGCTCGGCCTGGTCCTTTCCCCCGTGGAGGACAAAGGAGTCAATGCCCCCCCGTTCCAATGCCTTGGCCACCCGCTCGGCCCGCACCTTGGTCCGGACAAAGACCATGATCCGCTTGTCGGCATTGTGGGTGATAAATCCCCGGAGGAAAAAGCGCTTGTCGTCCATTTCAATGAAGGCCACCTGGTGGTGGACATTCTTGGACACGGGATCCTCCGGTGAAATCTGGATCCGGATGGCATTGCTCTTCACCTGGGAAAAGGCCAGCTTTTTAATTTGCCGGTTGATGGTGGCCGAAAAGAACAGGGTCTGGTGGCGTTGCTTCAGCCGTCTTTTAATATCCTGAATATCCTTGATGAATCCCCGATCCAGCATTTGGTCGGCTTCATCCAGGATTAAGGTGGTCACGGCCCGGGTATTCACCGCCCCCTGGCTGATGAGGTCGAACATGCGGCCGGGGGTGGCCACCAGGATATCCACCCCCTGGTTCAACCGTTTAATCTGGGCATCCTGCTCCACCCCGCCGTAAAGGGCAAAACAATTGACCTTGGTCTTAAAGCAAAGGCTTTCAAAGACCCGGCCGATCTGCCCGGCCAATTCCCGGGTGGGCACCATGACAATGCATTGGATTCCCCGATGGCGCCGGGAGGATTTGGCCTGGTGGATTTTATGGATCACAGGCACGGCAAAGGCCACGGTTTTACCGGTTCCGGTCTGGGCCACGGCCAATACGTCCTCCCCCCGCAAAATGGAAGGAATGGCCTTGTATTGAATATCTGTGGGCCGAATTAAGCCGGCTTGGGTCAAATTTCGTTTTATTTCAGACGAAATGGGATAGGTTTCAAATTTCATGGATTGATGTCTCTTGGGTGGTTAAAGGATAAACCATACAGAGGAATGGGTAAAAAAGCAAGATTTCCAGGGGACAAGCCTTTGAATTACAGCGGGTTTGGGCTATAGTTTCCGGACACTATCAAGGGGTTTCCCGCCGGGGATCCCCCTTTGACACCGGGGTTTCAAATGAACATAAAGACATCGGCACCATACGACCATAGATCCGGGAGACCCATGATTCATATCCAGAACCTAAACTATGCCGTGGGCGGAAGGCCCATATTTTCCGACTTTGAATTCAATGTGGAGCCCGGTGAAAAGGTATTGATCCGGGGGCGCTCCGGCCGGGGGAAGACCTCCCTGCTCAAGTTAATCATGGGATTTATAATCCCCGAAGGGGGGAAGATCTCCATCCAGGGCCGATCCTTGGACCAGGCCCCCATCTCTGAAATCCGAGGGGACCTGTTCTACCTGAGCCAGGACATTGATCTCATGGACGGCCCCGTGGACCTTCTCATCCGGGAAATCTGCCAGGCCCAGCCCGGGCCCATGGATGTGGAAGACGGCCTGGCCCGGGAAATGGAATTCCTGGAGCTGCCCCCATCCACCCTAGGCAAGCAGATTTCGGAACTCTCCGGCGGGGAACGCCAGCGATTGGGGCTTTTATTGGGATTTCTCCTGGACCGTCCGATCTGGCTGCTGGATGAACCCACGGCGGCCCTGGACGACGAACTCAAGGTTAAAATTGCCCATCGTGTGGGCCAATCCGACAATACCGTGGTGGTCATCTCCCATGACAATGTCTGGCGGGATGTCCCGGGTCTTCGCATGGAAAGGTGGTCTTAATATGGGTGCCCTGGATCTCTCCATACCGTCACTGCTTCTCTTCCTGATTTTTCTGGCGCCGGTGCTTTACATCGGAAAACGATTGAACCTGAACATCTCCCGCCCCTTGATCACGGGCATCATCCGCATGTCCCTGCAATTGGGCCTGGTGGGGATCTATCTTGAATTTATTTTCCGGTTCAACTCCCCCCTGGTGAACACGGTCTACCTTCTGCTCATGATTGCCGTGGCCTGCCAGTCCATCCTTAAATCCTCCCGGTTAAGGCTGAAGACCTTTTTCCTTCCCCTGTTTTTATCCCTGGTCATTCCCTTTTCCCTGATGCTCCTTTTTTTCAACGGCTGTGTGGCCCGCATCGACAACCTATTTGATGCCAAATACATGGTCCCGGTGGGGGGCATGATCCTGGGCAATTGCCTGCGCTGTATCATTGTGGGCCTGGGGTCGTTTTATTCCGGCATCAAGGACAACGAAAAGGCCTATCTTTTCACCCTGGGCCTATACAATAATCGTCTTTTGGCCGTGAAACTCTTTCTGCAAAAAAGCATTGTGGCCGGCATCACCCCCACCCTGGCCTCCATGGCCACCATCGGCCTGGTTTCCCTTCCGGGCATGATGACCGGACAAATTCTGGGGGGGTCCATTCCCATTGTGGCGGTGAAGTACCAGATCGCCATCATGTTTTCCATTTTTTACACTGAATTTTTCAGCCTCATCCTCTCCCTGCTCTTTTCCATCAAAACCGCATTCACCCCCCGGGATGTCCTGGAAAAAAATATATTTAGGCGCCATTAGCCCGGGCTCATCTCCGGGGTTTTCCCTTGACACCCGGGGCTCAAAGCAGTAAAGTTCCGTCATATTTCAGGTGGTGCAAGTTACGCACTGAAAAGGGAATCCCGTGGAAATCGGGAGCGGACCCGCCGCTGTAAACCGGGGATGAACACCACATATCCACCCTTGATAGGACTTGGGGAAGGAGTGGTCAGTAATTTGATCCGGAAGCCAGAAGACCTGCCTGATGACTTTATCGTTTTACTCGCGTGGAATTGAGAAGACGGTGCATTCAATGTCGGAGAAATACGGATCCCACATCAAGCCAGCTTGATGTGGTTTTTTTTTGGCCGACCGCCCCCAAGGGGATGCCCACCGTGGTCTGTTCCAGGCTCCAACACGGCAACGGGACATCGACCATGGCAAAGCTATATTCCATTTCCACATATTCCTTCCCCACAAGGCGGGATGGAAACTCCATAAGTTCCACGTGGAACACTCCCTGGATTTTTCACACTGCAAGCAGCCCCCCGGCGACGGAGATGTCCACCGTTTCAGCCCATGGGGTCCACAGGAGCTAAACCATATGGCCAATTCATTGGGTATACCGGTTGCCATATGTCCGGGGAGGACGGGATTTCTGGTGGTCCTGTTCTCCCTGTTGCTCCTGGTTCTGATTCTAACCTCCCTTTCCATGGGCTATATTCCCCTGTCCTGGGAAGAGATGATCCGGGTGTTCCTTCCGGGGGCTGAAGAGTTGCCTTCTCCCCGCATGGAAACCCTCACCGCGGTTCTTTTCCATGTCCGCCTTCCGCGGATATTGACCTGTGCCGCCGTGGGCGGGGCCCTGGCCGTATCCGGGGTCATTTACCAGGGTATTCTCTTGAATCCCCTGGCCGATCCCTATACCCTGGGGGTATCTGCCGGCGCTGCTTTGGGAGCGGCCCTGGCCCTTCTCCTCAACCTCGGTGCCGCCCCGGTTTCCGTACCGGCCTTTGCCTTTGCCGGAGCCTGTGCCACCCTTTTCCTGGTCATTTTTCTTTCCTGGGAGAAACAAAGCCCTTCCGGTGGATTGTCTTCCAACAACCTGATTCTCAGCGGAATCATGGTGGGGGCCATCCTCTCAGCCGGCATCAGCTTTTTAAAATTTGTGGCCAACGACCAGGTCTCGGTGATTATCTTCTGGCTCATGGGCAGTTTTGCCTCCAAAACCTGGCCCCAGTTTTTCCTGGTGGCCGGATTCCTGGTGCTGGGATTTGCCATCGCCCTCTTCCACGCCAGGGACCTGAATCTGATCTCCCTGGGTGACCGGTCGGCCCTGAGCCTGGGGGTAAACCTCAAACAAATCACCCTGGTCCTATTGATCACCGGCTCCATGCTGGCCGCCATTTCGGTCTCCGTGTCCGGTATCATCGGTTTTGTGGGCCTTTTGGTTCCCCACATGATCCGATTCATCACCGGCCCGGACAATCGGCGTCTGTTGCCCATTTCCATGCTCTCCGGGGCAATCCTGCTCCTGGGGGCCGATACGATCACCCGGGCGGTACTCCCCCACGAAATCCCCATCGGCGTCCTCACCGCCCTCATCGGCGGCCCGGTCTTTTGTTGGATCTTCAAGCGAAATCGATTGAAATAAACATGGATATCCAGGTTCAGCATATTGATTTTTCCCATGGAGACACGGCGGTGATTTCCCAATTGAGCTGCTGCTTTGCCCCGGGGAAATTCCACGGCATCGTGGGCCCCAATGGATCGGGAAAAACAACCCTCATAGACCTCATCGCAGGATTTCATAAACCATCCAGCGGGCAAATCCTCCTGGGGGATCGCCCTCTACAGAGCTGGACGGCCACGGAAAGGGCCCGGCAACTCACCCGAATTTCACAGAATGAAACCATCGGCTTTCCCTTTACCGTGGAAGAAGTGGTCCTCATGGGACGCCACCCCCATATTCCCCGGTTCACCGCCCCCTCCCACAGGGACTGGCGACGGGTGGAACAGGCCATGGAACAGGCCGGGGTCACCGAGTTCAAGCACCGGGCCATCACCGAACTTTCGGGTGGGGAACAGCAGCGCTGCCTCTTTGCCCGGGCCCTGTGCCAGGATACCCCCCTCCTACTACTGGATGAAGCCTTTTCAAACATGGATATCCACCACACCCTGGCCATGCTTTCCCAGCTTCGCAAGATGGTGGCCCACCAAGGAAAAACCATCATTGCCGTCCTCCACGACCTCAACATGGCCGCAGCCCATTGCGATGACCTTTTCTTCCTAAAAAAAGGGAAAATCCAGGCCCAGGGTCCCACCGACGTCGTATTGACAGCGGAGCAATTGGAACAGACCTTTAACATTGAAACCCAAATCCGACGGAACAGCTATGTCCAGGCCAAACAAATTGATTTCAAACCCCTGTAAACCGGCCAAGAAAGGACAGAGATGCAGCTGGATTTCCATGGCCGTGTTTCTCATCCTGACGGGCCTTTTCACTGGAGCCGCCTGGGCCGCCCCCTTCATCAAAGACCAGGGGGGACGAAGGGTCTCCGTGGCCGTCCCAAGAAGCCGGATTATCTCCCTATACACCGCCCATACGGAAAACCTTTTTGCTTTGGGACTGAATGGGGAAGTCATCGGGATTTCTTCCAGTGATGATTATCCCCCGGAGGCCCTGTCCAAGCCCAGATATTCCCACCACGACGACCCGGAAAAGTTCCTGGCCGCTCGACCGGACCTGGTCCTGGTCCGCCCCATGATAGACCGGGGATATCCGGATTTCATCGGCCAATTGGAACGATTCGGCATCACTGTGGTCTCCCTCCAGCCCACCCACGTAGAGGAGATGCTGGCCTATTGGAAAACCCTGGGTCGCCTCACGGGGAAGGAAAGGGCCGCCGAAGAAATGGTGACCCGATTTCAGAACCAGGTGAAGGAAATCCGATCCAAAACCCAATCCCTCACCGAAAAAAAACAGGTCTATTTTGAAGCCATCCATGGCAGGATGAAGACCTTTTCACAGGGTGCAATGGCCCTGTTTGCCCTGGAGGCGGCCGGCGGTATTAATATTGCCCAGGATGCCAAATCCTCCAGGGGCTCCAACATTGCCAATTACGGCAAGGAACAAATCCTGGCCAAGGGCGGCCACATGGACGTCTATCTGGCCCAGCGCGGGATCATGAATCCGGTCACCCGCGCCGACATCCTCACCGAACCCGGATTCAACACCCTTAAGGCCGTGAAAAACGGCCAGGTGTATCTCATTGATGAAACCATCGTGTCCAGACCGGTTCCCCGGCTGAGCACCGGCATATTAACCATAGGGAAGATACTCTACCCCCATTTATTTACTCCATAGAAGAGGAAGACATGACCACCCAGAACGGAAAATTATACGGCATCGGCGTCGGGCCCGGAGATCCGGAACTCATTACCCTTAAGGCCGTACGTGCCATCCAGGAGGCCGACATTGTGTTTACGGCCGCCTCCACCAAAAACAGCTACAGCCTGGCGGTTGAAATCGCATCCCCCCATATCCCTAAAAACGCAACCATCCAGATCCTGGGCTTTCCCATGACCAAGGATGAGGCCGTCACCGATAAAGCCTGGACCGACAATGCCCGGGAAATCGTCACCGCCCTGGAAGAGGGAAAAACCGCAGTGTTCCTTACCCTGGGCGATCCCGTCACCTACTCCACCTTTGGATATATTCTCAAAAAAATGGCCTTACTCATGCCCGGCGCGGAAATTGAAACCATTCCCGGCATCACCTCTTTCCACGCTGCATCGGCCCGCCTCAACCGCATTTTGGTTGAAGGGGAGGAATCCCTGCTCCTGACTTCCGGGGCCTTTGGCGGAAGCCAAATCCGGGAACTCAACCAGGTGGAAAATGTTGCCATTGTTAAGGCCTATAAAAATATCCAGGACATCAACCAAGCCCTCAAGGAGACCCATCTCCATGAAAAGGGAGTTGCCGTTACCCATTGCGGACGGAAAAATGAAAGGATCTTCCAGGACCTCGATGCACTGGAATCCCGGGATCCGGATTACTGGACCTTGATTCTGGCCTCAAAATGAACCACGGACACGGACATAGCGGCCTGCCCTGGAGGAAATTAGCCCTGGCCATGGGTGCCACCCTGGCCATGGTGGGAATCCACCATTGGGGGATCAGCCCCCTGGACCCGGGACTATTGGTTAAGAAATTGGCCTGGCCCATGGGCCGACTCATGGGGTTCATCGTTCTGGGGCTTGCTGCGGGCCAATGGCTGGAAGCCATGGGCTATACCCGTAAGTTGGCCCTTCTGGCCCGGCCCATTTTTACATTTTCCCACATGGGGGACCATTGCAGCGCCGCCTTTACCTCGGCCTTTATCTCCGGGGCCACGGCCAATGCCATGCTCCTGGACTATTACGAGGAAGGGAAGATCACCAAGGCCCAATTGTTCATGGCCAACTACCTGAACCATTTCCCTGCATTTTTCCTCCATTTACCCACCACCATGTTCATCGTCCTGCCCCTCACCGGCAGGGCCGGAGCCCTTTACTTCATCCTGACCTTTGCCGCCACCCTTCTCCGGGTTGCCCTGGTCATGGTTGCAGGACGGCTTTTCCTGCCCCGGATTCCATTGATGAATGAATCGGGTGGAACCGATCTGAAAAAGCCCACCCCCGGCCTGGCTAAAATCAGCCAACGGATCCTGAAACGGCTACCCCGGCGCATTGCCCGGATTTTCATCTGGGTACTGCCCATATACACCCTGGTTTTTCTCATGGGTCAAAATGGAATTTTCACCACGTTGAATCAGGCATTATCCCATTTTATGGTGGTTCAATTCATGCCCGTGGAATCTCTCTCCGTTGTTATCCTCAGCTTTGCTGCGGAATTCACCTCGGGGTTTGCGGCTGCCGGTGCCTTGATGAATGCGGGGGTCCTCACGGTGAAACAGACCGTCATCGCCCTGCTGGCCGGGAACATCCTGGCCTTTCCAATCCGGGCCATTCGTCACCAACTCCCCCGGTACATGGGGATATTCTCCCCCAAACTTGGCCTTCAATTGCTGCTCTCGGGACAATGCTTCCGGGTGGCCAGCCTGATTTTCATTGGTTTGATTTATTATTGGACGGCATAGAATGAACCCAATCCACATCATCGGCATGGGCATGGGAATGAAGGACCTCACCCCGGAACATCACCGATACATTGACCAGGCAAATGTTTTGGTGGGTGGCCAACGCCATCTGGACCAATTTCCCGACTTCCATGGCACCACCCGGGCCATCCGGGGACCTCTGCCCCGGCTGATGGATGAAATGGCAGAATTGGCCCCCACCCACCGCATTGTTGTGCTGGCTTCGGGGGATCCCCTCTTCCATGGCATTGGCTCCACGCTGTTATCCTATTTTTCACGGGATCAATTGGTGTTCCACCCCAATATCAACACCGTGGCAGCTGCATTTTCCGCCATAAAAGAGCCCTGGCAGGATGCCCGCCTGGTGGACCTACACAAGGGGACCGAACCGGAGGGCGGGTTCCAGGCCCTTTCCAGCTGGCATAAATTCATCTGCCTCACCGGGCCTGAAACCGGGCCCGATTACATTGCCGGGAAACTATTGGAACACCAACTCACCCAATTCACCTGCTGGACCCTGGAAGCATTGGGTCACCCCACCCGGGAACGGATTCAACGCTTTTCCCACCCCAGCCAATTGGTGGATGAAAAGTTCCGCCACCCCAATGCCATGGTACTCATCGGTGAACCTAGGGACATTGTTCCACATGGAACACATTTGGGAATGGCCGATCACCGGTTTTCCCATCCCAATGGTTTAATAACCAAATCCGAAGTACGGGCGGTTACCCTGGCCAAACTTCGCCTGGATTCCGGCGTACATACCATCTGGGACATTGGGGCCGGTTCCGGCTCCGTATCCATTGAAATGGCGCTGGTTTGCCCCCAGGCCCATATCCATGCCGTGGAAAAAAATCCAGACCGTGGAAGCCACATTACAACCAATAAAGAGAGGTTCCACTGTGGGAATCTCACCTGGGTCCAGGGAGACGCCCTGGAACAGATGACTGCCCTCCCCGCTCCCGATCGTATTTTCATAGGCGGGGGCGGGGGCGATTTACCCAAAATCATAAACCATTGCTGTGGACGGCTGAATCCAGGGGGACAATTGGTCATAAACACCGTGGTGCTCCAAAATATGCAGGCAGCCCAGGAAGCCCTCCAAGCCAATGGATTCGAAATTGAAACCACCCTATTACAGATTTCACGTAGCCATCCAATCCCCGGCGGAGACCGAATGGTTCCGCTGAACCCGGTGTGGATTATTTCTGCTTTACGAAAGGATCATTGAATGAATACACCTGCAAATCCAATTATTTTTGCCGGAGCCGGCCCCGGCGATCCAGAGTTGATGACCATCAAAGCCATGAAAGCCCTTGAAAGTGCCGACTTAATTATCTACGCCGGGTCATTGGTTCCCGAAGCCGTTCTGATTTGGAAGGGAGATAAGACCCAAACCCTATCCTCGGCGGGAATGACCCTGGAAGATATGGTGGACACCATGGCCAATGCCCAATCCAAGGGCCAGAAGGTGGTTCGCTTACACACGGGAGACCCGTCCTTATACGGCGCCATTTTTGAACAAATCCGGGAACTCCAGAAAAAGGAAATTCCCTACCATGTCATTCCAGGGGTCACCGCAGCCTTTGGGGCGGCTGCCCGCATGGGCATGGAATACACCCTCCCCGAGGTCACCCAGACCCTGATTCTCACCCGGGTCTCCGGGCGCACACCAGTGCCCGAGGCCGAAGATCTGGACAAATTGGCCGCCCACCAAAGTTCCATGGCCATCTATCTTTCCGTGGGCATGGCCGGCAAGGTCCAAGAAACCCTGTCCAAACATTACGGCCCCAAATCCCTGTGTGCCGTTGCCTATAAAGTGGGCCACCCCGAAGAAAAAATCCTTTTCACACCCTTGAAGGAACTCGATGTGTGTTGCGAAACCCACGACATCCATCGCCACGCCCTCATCATCGTTGGCAAGGCCGTTGAAGCCAGCCAGGGTCGCCATGAATTGATCAAATCCAAGCTCTATGCCGCCGACTTTACCCATGGATATCGAGATGGCCGCCCCGCATAACCCCAATAAAGGGGAACTGGCCATCTGGGCCCTGACCCCCGGCGGTGGGAAGTTGAGCCGGCGCCTGTCGGCCATCCGACCCGGAGCCCGTATTTTTCTGGGCCGGAATTGTGGAAATCCCGGAAGGGGATTTCCCAAGGCCCAGGTCCGATCAATGGATCGGCTTGGCCCTACACTGGCCCGGGAATTTCACAATTTCCAGGCCCATGTGTTCATCTTCTCCACGGGCATTGCCCTAAGGGTTTTGGCTCCCCTCATTGAAACCAAGGAAAAGGACCCGGCCGTGGTCCTCATGGATGAACGGGGAGAAAATATCATCTCCCTGCTTTCGGGACACATTGGCGGTGCCAATGCCCTGACCCTGGAACTGGCAAGGGCACTGGATGCCCATCCCGTCATTACCACGGCAACCGATGTCAATGGAATCCAAAGCGTTGACCATGTGGCCACGGTCCTTGACATGGCCATTGAAAACATTGACGCCATCAAAGGGGTGAACATGGCCACCCTCAAGGGTGAAAGAATCCAAATTAAGGATCCGGCCGGATTGTTGGCGCCCCATCTGGAAATTCCATCCCTGGAAGTCCTGGGTCCCGACGATCCCTTTTCACCCGATCCCCGGATCCCTAAGATCCATTGCCACTGGGAAACCCAAGCTGTTCCACGTGAAACCCTGTTGGTCAGACCCCGGTGCCTTTACGTGGGCATGGGATGCAATCGCAACACCCCCGGGGCCGACCTGGAAGCCTTCTTCGGGAGCACATTGAAAAAATTCAACCTCAGTCCCCTGGCTGTGGCGGCCTTGGCCACCACCCAGGTCAAGGCAGACGAACCCGGGCTTCTGGCCCTGGGCCAAAAGTTGGGCCTGCCCATCCGATTCTACGACAAGGCAGCACTGAATTCCGTAACCCAAATTCAAAATCCATCCAAAATGGTGGAAAAACATTTAGGAGTAAAAAGCGTATGCGAAGCAGCATCCATACTGGCATCGAAACAGGGGCAGCTGATTCTGCCCAAACAGAAAAATCCGGACATCACCCTGGCCGTCTCTTTGTCATCGGCACCGGACCGGGCAACGCAGCCCACATGTCCGGACGGGCCCGCCAGCTGATTCAAGAGGCCGACTGTGTTGCCGGCTACACCACCTACCTGGACCTTATCCAGGAGCTGATCCAGGATAAACCCCTGATCAACACCGGAATGATGAAGGAAGTGGACCGGGTGGAACAAGCCATTGAAGAAGCCCTGGCCGGAAAAAAATGTGCCCTGGTTTCCGGGGGGGATCCGGGAATTTACGCCATGGCAGGTCTGGTTTTTGAACTCTGCAAGGAACGCAATATTCCCATTCACAGAACCGAAGACCAGGCAGAGGCCGGAAGCATTATCCTGGAAGTGGTTCCAGGCATTCCTGCCCTGGCCGCAGGAGCGGCCCTGGCCGGTGCCCCCCTTACCCATGACTTTGCTGCCATCTCCCTTTCGGACCTGCTCACCCCCTGGGAAAAAATTGAAAAGCGTCTTTCCGCATCTGCCATGGCAGATTTTGTCATTGTGCTGTATAACCCTAAGAGCAAAAAACGGGACTGGCAGCTGAAACGGGCCCAGGAATTAATTCTGGAACACCGGGACGGAGCCGTTCCCGTGGGCATCATCACCGGCGCCATGCGGGAAAACCAGGAAATCTGTTTCACCCGACTGGACCAATTGCACACCGCAGAGGTGGGCATGCAGACCATTGTTTTCATCGGCTCCAGTGAATCGGCCCGATATATGGATTACCTCTTTACCCCCAGGGGATATACCCGAAAATATACGGTATAATCAGCCCTGTCAGGAGACACCACCATGAAAGGTTATGTTCAGGTTTACACGGGAAATGGAAAAGGAAAGACCACGGCCAGTCTGGGCCTGGCCATCCGGGCGGCCGGCGCCGGTCTCCGGGTCTTCATTGTCCAATTCATGAAGCAGGGAAATTATTCGGAAATCAAGGCCCTGTCGGCCTTCGATAATATCCAGGTGGAACAATACGGGGCGGGCAAATTTGTAAAGGGCAAACCCTCGGAGGAGGAAATCGCTTCCTGCCGCAAGGGATACCAACGCCTCGTCAACCTGATCCAGGCCAATGAACATGACCTCATCATTGCCGAAGAATCCAATGTGGCGGTGATGTGCGGCTTGATCAGCGAAGCCGAACAATTGGAATTGGCCGAGATGAAGCCGGACAACATGGAATTGGTCTTCACCGGCCGTGGAGCCACCGAGGCATTGAAGGCCCGGGCCGATCTGGTCACGGAAATGAAGGAAATCAAACATTATTACAAACAGGGCGTTTCCGCCCGGGTCGGCATTGAAAAATGAAAAATAAGCACATTGCCGTATTGGGCACGGGATCGGATGTGGGCAAAAGCATTGTGGCCGCGGGAATCTGCCGCTGCCTGGTGGACCGGGGTTACACCACCGCCCCCTTCAAGGCCCAAAACATGTCCAATAATTCCGGCATCACCCCCGAAGGGTTGGAAATGGGCCGTGCCCAGATTGTACAGGCCGAAGCCGCCCGTATTCCACCCCATGTGGACATGAATCCCATCCTCCTCAAACCCACCGGGGATAAACAATCCCAGGTGGTGGTCAATGGTCGGGTCCACTCCAACCAATCGGCCATGGATTACCACACCCGGAAGGATTATTTCCAAAGGGAAGTCCATGGCGCCTTTGATCGTTTGGCCGACCGCTACGACCGCATTGTTCTGGAGGGGGCCGGCTCCTGTGCCGAAGTCAATCTCATGCCCAATGACCTGGTCAACTTCAGCATGGCCGAATATGCCGACGCACGGGTGATTCTGACGGCGGATATCCACCGGGGCGGAGTCTTTGCCCAATTGGTGGGCACCCTGGACTGCATCCCCCAAAAGTACCGGGATCGGGTGGACGGATTCATCATCAACCGATTCCGGGGGGATATCAACCTCTTTACGGAGGGGAGCAAGTGGATCGAGGAAAAAACCGGAAAACCTGTGTTGGGGGTCCTGCCCTGGTACACCCATTTCCGCATCGATGCCGAAGACTCCGTGGAACTGGAACAGCCCACCCCCCAAGACATGGACGATGAACGACCGGCTATTGCTGTGATCCGCCTTCCCCGAATCGCCAATTTCACCGACTTTCACGCCTTGACCAAAATCCCCGGGCTCCAGACCATTTTCATTGATTCCCCCAGGGATCTCCATCGATTTAAGGCCGTGATCCTGCCGGGCTCCAAAAACACCCGCCAGGATCTGGAATGGCTGAAAAATGAATTTGGCCAAGCCCTGGACCAATACCATTGCCAGGGGGGTCACCTTCTGGGGATCTGCGGCGGTTACCAGATGCTGGGACAAAAGGTTGCCGACCCCCACGGACTGGAAGGGCAACCCGGGGACACCACCGGCCTGGGCCTCCTCCCCGTGGAAACCATCCTCAAGGCACCAAAAACCA
>JAKSBM010000643.1 GCA_022361135.1 Desulfobacterales bacterium
ATGGTCACGGGCTGTGCCAAGGCAGCCCTGTCGGAACGTGGCTTTTTCTTTAATGTGGCCGTGCCCCAAATCACCCTGGAAAACCTGGATATCCCCAATTCCATGCGAAAATCGCCGGTGATCCAGGTCCCCTTCCAGACGGCCATGGGCAACTACTTCATGGAAGCCTCCATCCTCACCCGCAGGGACGGGGCCCAACCCGCCCCCGCCCGCCGCCGGGCCATGGCATCCCAATAATATTTTCCAGATCCGGTTTTCCTCCCCAACTGCACTTTTCCTCTATTTTTTTCCTAATCTGATCTTTTCTAAAAAAACAGACTGAACGCTCGCTCTCTTTTTTTCAGAAATGATTTGACAAACGAAAACCTTTAATTTAACTATGTTGGAAATAGACTGAGCGCTCGATCAGTTTTTCCGTTTTTCGAGTATGCATCGCTGAGCCGCACCAGAACGTTAAGGAAACAAACCATAACCAATAAGGAGGCGCAGGGTGGAATTTGATCTGACCAAAGAACAGGAAATGATCCGCAAGGAAGTCCGGAAGTTTGCCCAGAGCGAAATCGCCCCCATAGCCGGGGACCTGGACGAAAAAGAAGAATTTTCAGGAGCCCTGACCCGTAAAATGGGTGAAATCGGATTGTTTGGCATGTTCGTATCCGATGAATACGAAGGCCAGGCCATGGACTATATTTCCTATATCATCGCTGTGGAGGAAATCGCCCGGGTGGACGGTTCCCAGGCGGCCACCATTGCCGCGGGCAACTCCCTGGGCATTGGGCCCCTTTACTATTTCGGCACCGAAGAGCAGAAGAAAAAATACCTGCCCAAGCTCTGTGCCGGGGAAGGCCTCTGGGGATTCGGCCTCACCGAGCCCACGGCGGGTTCCGACGCCGGCGGCAGCAAGACCACTGCGGTTCTGGACGGGGACGAATGGGTGATCAACGGCTCGAAAATATTCATTACCAATGCGGCCTGCGACCTCACCATGGGGGTCCCGGTCCAGGCCATCACCGGCACCCGGGACAACGGCAAGCCGGAATATTCCTGCATCCTGGTGGAGGCGGGCACGCCGGGCTTCAAGGCCGTTCCCATGCACAAGAAAATGATGTGGCGGGCCTCCAACACGGCGGAACTCTACTTTGACAATGTCCGGGTTCCCAAGGAAAACATCCTGGGGAAAAAGGGAGACGGCTTCCACCAGATGCTGGCCACCCTGGACGGGGGACGCCTTTCCATCGGGGCCATGGGTCTGGGCGGGGCACAGGGTGCCTTTGAAATGGCATTGAAATATGCCAAGGAACGGGAGCAGTTCGGTC
>JAKSBM010000720.1 GCA_022361135.1 Desulfobacterales bacterium
CCACCTATACCAAGGTGCTGGAGTACAAGCAGGGCAAGGATTCCTATGCCTATCTGGTGGACCGCAAGGGCCGGGTGCTCTACCATCGTCAGCCTTCCCTCATCGGGGCCTCGGTCACCAACCAGGAACCGGTGCAGCGGGTCATTGCCGGGGAAACAGGCACCCTGGTGACCCGGGATATCACCGGTGAAATCCTCTGGATCAACGACAAGGCCCGGCGGGTCATGGGGGACCAGGCCGAAGGCGCTCCCTATTTCAAGGCCCTCTACCGCCAGCCCGAACCCCCTGAAGATTGCATTGTTTCAGCCTGTTTTCTGGGCGGGGTGGAAAACGATACAGAGATCCAATTGTGGAACCGGGGCAAATACCAGGATTTCTGGCTCACGGCCAACGTGGTCCAGCGGAACAAGGCCGGCAAGGTCACCCGGGTGGTGGTGGTGTGCCGGAATCTGACCGAGAAGAAACGACTGCGTTCCGAGGTGCTGCGCAATGCCCAGCTGGCCGCCCTGGGGGAATTGGCCGCCGGTGTGGCCCATGAGATCAATAATCCCATCAACGGGATCATCAACTACGCCCAGATCGTGGAGGATCTCCAGGCCCTGCCCCAGAACAATCCCCATTCCCAATTGCCCGGCCGTATCATCAAAGAGGCCGAACGCATTGCCATCATTGTCTCCAAGCTGCTTTCCTTTGCCCGGGCCGGCACGGAAAAGAAGGAGGCCGTGGCCATTACCGAGGTCATGGAGGATTCCCTGGATTTGACCCGGGCCATGCTGCGCAAGGAGCATATCCAGGTGGAGATGCACATTCCGGCGGACCTGCCCCCCTGCCGGGCGGTGATCCACCAGATCCAGCAGATTTTTCTCAACATCATCGGCAATGCCCGGTATGCCCTGAACGAGAAATACCCCGGGGCCGACCCGAATAAAAAGCTGGTGATTTCCTGTTCCGTGGTGGAGGAGGACACCGAGGTACCCATGGTACGCACCGAGTTCAAGGACCACGGCATCGGCATTCCCAAGGCAATTTTAGACAAGATCTGCAACCCCTTTTTCTCCACCAAGCCGGCGGACCAGGGCACGGGGTTGGGGTTGAGCATCAGTTACGGCATTATCGAGGAACACGACGGGGAGTTGGACATCCGCAGCATCCAGGACAAATGGACCCGGGTCACCATTGATCTTCCCCTGTGGCAGTGATAGGGTGCCAACAAATTCCTTTCAGGTAGCAAGCATGGACGATAAAAAATACAAAGCAAAGATTCTGGTGGTGGATGACGAAGAGAGCATCCGGTATTCCTTTGAAACCTTTTTGGTGAATGACGGATACGAGGTGGCCTGCGCCCCGGATCTGGCCACGGCCACGGAGCTCATCACCACCATGGTGCCGGATATTATTTTTTCCGACATCATCCTGGGGGACGAGGACGGCCTTAAAATCCTGAAAAAGATCAATGACCTGGAGTTGTTTTCCCCGGTGATCATGATCACGGGCC
>JAKSBM010000922.1 GCA_022361135.1 Desulfobacterales bacterium
CCCCGTAATAAGCCCGGGCAGCAAGGATATCGGCTTTTATGTCCTCCACGCTGCGCATGGAAAAGGACATCTCTTTAAACAGGGTGCAGAACTCGCAACGGTTCCAGGGGCAGCCCCGGGTGGTTCGGATTAAAAGGCTGTCGGCCTCGTCCACAGGACGGATGGGGCCCATTTCAAAGGGAAAATTCGGCATTGCCACTCCAGGATTTATGATTATAATGGGTCTGGTTTCTGTGTAAGCTAAGCCGCCCCCGGAAAAATGTAAACCCGGGGCAGGGCCGGAAACCTTTGGCAATGGGGCGTCAGGTTTAAATCAACCTATTGAATTTTTAGGTAATACCTGCTAAAAGTAGGCTTTTGGATTTTTTGTGAAGGGCGACACCATGCATTACGGCGGTATGATCATACGGCCTCCCAGCGAGGCTTATAGTATTCTGCTCCAGGTGACCCTGGGGTGTTCCCACAACAAATGTACCTTTTGCGGAACCTTCCGCGACAAGCGGTTCAACATCAAATCCGACGAAATTATTTTCCAGGACATTGAGTATGCCCGGGAGAATTGTCGTCACCAGAACCGCCTCTTCATCTGCGACGGGGATGCCCTCATCGTTCCCCAGCGCCGGTTGGTGCCCATCCTGAAGCGGATCCGGGAACGGCTTCCCTGGGTGGACCGCATCGGGGTCTATGCCAATACCAAAAGTATTGCCATGAAGTCCGATGAAGAGCTGAAGGAATTGCGGGATCTGGGCGTGGGCATTGCTTACATGGGCCTGGAATCCGGGGACGATGTGGTCCTCAAGGATATCCGCAAGGGGGCCACCTCTGAAAAAATGATTGCCCAGGGGCAACGGTTGAAACAGGCCGGCATCAAGCTGTCGGTGACGGTCCTGGTGGGCCTGGCCGGCCAGGCCGGTTCCCAGCAGCATGCCACGGAGACCGGCCGGGTGCTTTCGGCCATGGACCCCGATTTTGTGGGGGCCCTGAGCCTCATGCTGGTGCCGGGCACCGAGCTCTATGACGATCACCAGGCCGGGCGCTTCCAGCTCATGGGGGCCGAGGAGATGTTGGTGGAATTGGGGACCATGATTGCCACCACCCATCTCTCCGATGGATTATTCCACGCCAACCACGCCTCCAACTACCTGCCCATCCGGGCCCGGTTGCCCCGGGACAAGGAAAAGACACTCCAACTCATATCCCAGGCATTGGACGGGGATGTGAAGTTGAAACCCGAATATTTACGCGCGTTATAACGTATTTTTTTATTATAAACAGGAGAACCGCACATGGCAGACGCCGGCAAGACCCTTGATCAACTTACCATCGACACCATCAGAACCCTTTGCATGGATGCCGTCCAAAAGGCCAACTCCGGCCATCCCGGCGCACCCATGGGACTGGCCCCGGCGGCCTATGTCCTGTTCAAACGTTTTTTGAAGCACAATCCCAAGAATCCGGCCTGGATTGATCGGGACCGCTTTGTCCTCTCCGGTGGACACGCCTCTTCCCTGCTGTACAGCATGCTCTATCTCTTCGGATACGGCCTGGAGCTGGAAGACCTGCAGAACTTCAGACAATGGGGCTCCAAGACCCCGGGCCATCCGGAATACGGAGACACCGCCGGCGTTGAAACCACCACCGGTCCCCTGGGTCAGGGCATTGCCAATGCCGTGGGCATGGCCATGGCCGAACGTCACCTGGCCGGCCGGTTCAACACCGAGGGCAAAACCCTCATCGACCATCACACCTACGCGGTGTGCGGCGACGG
>JAKSBM010000266.1 GCA_022361135.1 Desulfobacterales bacterium
GGGCACCTATATCGGTTTTGGTATTGCAACCCTTTTTCTGGCCTTGTTTGCAAGCGTTTTACCTGGACCGCTCATTTTTGTTGCCACCGTTGTAGTGACAATGTTCCTGGCATCTTGGGTGGGTGTGTTTGTTGAAGTGGCCGGTTACAGGCCCCTGCGGCAAGCCCCCAGGGCATCTGCCGCCATTACCGGACTGATGATCGGCATCATTTTTGAGACCGGCATTTTAATCATGCTCGGTGCCAAACGATTGAGCTTCCCCCCCCTGATGGAATCGGTGAGTTACCAGGTGGGAGGAATCTACTTCACCAATGTCAAAGTCATGATCATCTGCATCTCATTTCTATTGATGCTGGCCCTCCATACCTTTATCCAGAAAACCAAATGGGGAATGGCCATGCGTGCCATGTCCTATGATTTTCTGGCCGTTCCCCTCATGGGGGTCTCCATCAATATCATTGCGCCTTTAACCTTTGCCGTTGGGGCGGGACTCGCCGCAGTAGCCGGAATCCTATACGGCCAGGCCTACCCCATTCTTGATCCTTACATGGGGGTTATCATTGGATGGAAAGCCTTTGTCGCAGCCATCCTCGGCGGAAGGGGCTCCATCAAAGGGGCGGCATTGGCCGGCTATCTTCTGGGCTTCATAGAAATCTTTGTGGCCACGGTGTTCCCATCCACCCTAAGGGATCTCATTGCCTACTCCATCATCTTGATCATCCTCACCTTCAGGCCCAGGGGGTTCTTCGGCATGGAACACAGCACAAAACTCAGGCTCTAACCCCCAGACACAAGGATATAAACCCAATGAATCTTGTTGCAAAATTAAAGGAAATCTGTTCTGGAATCCCCCTGCTGGGTTGGTTGGCCGGCATCTTTGTCGGTGTGCTCCTGGAATATTACTACGGGTATGATTACATCTCTTACTACCTGGGGCTGCCTAAAATTCCGGTGCTTTTCGGCACCCTGATCATGCTTAAAAAGCCTGCCATGATCCCCGGCGCCCTGGCCTATGATCTGGCCGTCTATATTCTCCCCGTATTTGCCGTGGCCTGGATCAGCAGGCCCTTGACCAATCGCATTGCCCAATTGCTGGAAAAATGGCCCCTGTGGATTTCCGTTGCCGTCCACCTCATTGCCTTTTACCTCATCCTTCACCTTTGGGCCGGAATCAACGATTATCGGGTATTGGTGGTAAAACTCACCTTGATTTCCATCATCCTTACGGTGAGCATCAACGTCATCAACGGATACCAGGGAGAATTCTCCTGCTCCCATCCCGGATTCATGGCATTGGGGGCCTATGTGTCTTCCATCTTTACCCTGGTCTTCTTCACCCAGGATAAAATATTCGGCGCCCCCCTGCTCCCCCCGGCCCTGGCACATTGGTTTTTTCCCCTGGCATTGCTGGCCGGCGGCGCCGCCGCGGCCCTGGGCTCTTTGTTGGTGGCCATCCCTTCCTTCCGCACCCGGGGGGATTACCTGGCCATTATTTCCCTGGCTTTCATGTTCATTGTAAAATCCGCCATTGAAAATTTCCATTTCATCGGTGGGGCTCGGGGCATGGGCGGACAACCCGACCTGGCCCCCCTGCCCGTGATATTTTTCTGGACCTTCCTTTGCATCTGGGTGGTCCATAATTTCGTCACCTCCATCATGGGCAAGGCATTGAATACGGTGCGGGACGATGAAGCCGCTGCCGAATCCATGACCATCCGCACCCGTCAGACCAAAATCACCGCCTTCATGTTCGGCGCCTTTTGGGCCGGCATAGCCGGTGGCTTGTTTGCCCATGTCCTGGCCTATATCAATCCAGGCATGTTCAGCATCAACCGACTGGCCGAAATCCTGGCCATGGTTTACTTTGGGGGATTGAATTCAATCATCGGCTCCATTGTGGGGGCAGTCAGTATCAATTTACTGGGGGAAGCACTCCGGCCCCTGGAATTATTTAAATGGATTATCATCCCCCTGATACTGATCTTTGTGATGATTTTCCGACCCTATGGCCTTATTTCATTTAAAGAAATTGATGCAAAACGTTTGTTGGCATCCAAAACCAAAAAAGAACCGGGGGTATAAACCATGGCCGAGTTGCTGAAAGTTGAACAGATGACCCACTACTTCGGCGGACTTAGGGCGGTTCACAACTACAACCTCCAAATCAAACCCGGACAGATCACCGGGCTCATCGGTCCCAACGGAGCAGGAAAAACCACCATATTCAACCTAATCACCGGTGTATATACCCCCACCCAGGGAAAAATCCATCTGGAAAAACAGAGTATCAAGGGCATGGAAACCAATCGCATTGCCGCCATGGGATTGGGCCGAACCTTCCAAAACCTGGCACTCTGGCGTCACATGAGTGTTCTGGATCACATCCGCATGGCCCATTACAGTCAATTGTCCTACGGGCTCATGGGGGCGTTCTTCAGAACCCCATTGTGCCGTCGCCAGGAAAACCAGGTCATTGAGAACTGCCACCATCTTATGAAGCTTTTTGATGTGGCCGATTATGCAGACCAATTGGTGACCAATTTACCCTATGGGGCCCAACGCCGGGTGGAAATGGCCCGTGCCATGGCCACAAAACCCAAAATTCTATTCCTGGATGAGCCCACCGCCGGTATGACACCGGATGAGCTGGTGAGGATGATTGAAATCATTCGCCAGGTCCACCGTGACTTCAAGGTGGCCATCTTCCTCATTGAACATCGGATGAAATTTGTCATGGAATTGTGCGAATTCATACAGACCCTGGTCTTCGGTGAAATCATCGCCCAGGGGCCCCCTGCTGAAATACAGAACAATCCCCAGGTCATTGAGGCCTACCTGGGAAAGGAGGATCTGACCTGATGCAACTTAATGTGAACAATCTCAAGGTGGCCTATGGCAACATCACCGCCCTCCACGGCATCAGTTTCAGTGTCCAGGCTGGGGAAATTTTAACCATCATCGGTGCAAATGGAGCGGGAAAAAGCACAACCCTGAGGGCCATTTCAAGGATGATTCCGGCCCAAGCCGGTTCTGAGTTGAAATTTGACGGCAAAGATATTCTCTCATTTTCCGCCGACAAGGTGGTTTCAAAGCTCGGAATTTCACATGTACCCGAAGGACGGCGAATTTTTGGGAATCTCACGGTGACGGAAAATCTGAAGCTGGCATGTTTTGCCCGGAAGGACAAAGCCGCCATCGCCAAGGACAAAAAATGGGTCTTTGATCTCTTCAGTCGCCTGGAGGAGAGGAAAGACCAGTTGGCAGGCACACTTTCCGGCGGAGAGCAACAAATGCTGGCCGTGGGAAGGGCGTATATGTCCGGCCGGAAAATCATGCTTCTGGATGAACCCAGCATGGGGTTGGCCCCCTTACTCATGCTGGATATGTTTGATGCATTAAAGGAAATCAACCGCCAGGGCACCACCATACTCCTGGTGGAACAGAATGCCCGTTTGGCCTTGAAATTTGCCCAGCGGGGCTATGTCTTGGAAAACGGCGCATTGGTTTTGGAGGGCAATGCCGACGATCTTTTGGAAAATCCCGAAGTCAAAAAGGCCTATCTTGGGGCCTGAACCAACAAGTCCGTTTATCCCTTGGTCGGTTTCTGGTAGGATTCCAATTTTAATTTTAGGGGAACGACTACCATGGCCCAATGGTTTGAAATTGAAGAACTTGAA
>JAKSBM010000911.1 GCA_022361135.1 Desulfobacterales bacterium
CTTTTTTATCCTGGCCCTGGGGGGAACGATTCTTGTCATCACCGCCCTGCTCCTGGGGGGCGTATTCATGACCCGGCTCACCCTGGACAAAGCCAGGGATGCGGAACAAAAAACCACCTTTGTTGCCTCGGTTTCCCATGAACTCAAAACCCCCCTCACCAGCATCCGCATGTATGCGGAATTGCTCTTATCCGGCCGGATCAAGGATGAAGCCAAGCAGAAAAAATACCTGGAGATTCTGGTGGGAGAGAGCCTGCGCCTCACCCGCCTCATTAATAATGTGCTGGATTTCGGGCGGCTGGAGCAAAAACGAAAAAGCTATGCCTGTGAAAGATTCGATCTGGTGGAATTCATGGTCGATCTCATTGCCGTCCATGGCCTGCCCATGGAGAAATCCGGCTTCAAGATTACCACTCAATTTCCCCCCGGCCCCATGCCGGTTTACCTGGACAAAGATGTGATGGAACAGGTGATTCTCAACCTCATGGACAATGCCTTGAAATATGCAGCTTCGGGAAAAAGCCTTGGCTTTACCATGGTTGAGGAAAAAGGGGAAATCATCCTGGGGGTCATGGATCGGGGACCGGGCATCCCGTCGGGTTTGGAGGAGAAGATATTTAAACAATTTTTCAGGGCAGACAACCGGCTCACCGCCGCCCGTTCCGGTTCAGGCCTGGGCCTTACCCTGGCCCGGCAGATGATCCGGGACATGGGAGGGGATCTTTTCCTTGAAACCGGCCAAGCCACGGGTGCCTGCTTCACATTGAGGATGAAAAAAGATGGAACCCCTTAAAATACTGATTGCCGAAGACGACGATAATATCCGCATGGGATTGGTGGATACCCTGGAAAGCGAAGGCTACGGGGTGGTGGAGGCTGAAAACGGAGCAAGAGCCCTGGAACTCTATGGCGTGGAAACCCCGGACCTGCTCATCCTGGATGTGATGATGCCCGAACTCAGCGGCTACGACCTCTGCCGGAAAATCCGGGCCCAATCCCAGGACATCCCCATCATCATGCTCACGGCCAAGGGGGAGGAAATCGATAAGGTGGTGGGCCTGGAACTGGGGGCGGACGATTACATCACCAAACCCTTTGGCATCCATGAACTCCTGGCCCGGATCAAGGCCGTGTTGCGCAGGAGTCAAAGATCGAGGCCCGAACCAGCCACCGGGTCGGAACCCGCTTTCACCTTTGGCCCCTTTACCATCAATCCCAAAACCTTCCGGCTTTCCGGGGACGGGATGGACCAGGATATCTCCAAGCGGGAGCTGGCCCTCATCCGCCTCTTTGCCAACCACCCCGACGAGGTCCTGGACCGGGAGTTCATCCTGGGCCATGTCTGGGGCATGGACTACCCCGGAACCACCCGGACCCTGGACCAACACATTGCCCAGCTCCGAAAAAAGATCAACCCGTCCAAGGCGGACCAGGCCCTCATCGCCACGGTCCACGGCATTGGCTACCGATACCAACCCTGAACGGCCTGATCCCTCCCAATACCCGGATTAATCAAAGCCCAATCCCATCCTCCTCCACATCCTGGATCAGGGCTTCTGCCTCCCTGGACCGCCGACGCTGGAGATAAAAGACCAGGCCAAGCAACCCCAGAGCCGGGAAAAACATGAGCTGCTTGGGGGGCCGGTCGGCCTTCAGCCGGACCCCTGTGATTTCCTGATCAAAA
>JAKSBM010000260.1 GCA_022361135.1 Desulfobacterales bacterium
AAAGTAATTTTTATATTTGATGCCCGTGAGCTGCTGGAGGACCAGGGCCATTTCCTCGTCTTCGGTGCGGTGCTGGGTGTTTTTCGCATAGGCCCTGGGCGCGGCCGTGTAGGTGGAGGCATAGACCCGTTTGATGGCCAGAATCAGCTGGTGCAGCCGGATATCCACGTTGGGATGGCTGTTGGGGAGCATATAGGTGTGATAGAGGCCGGCAAAGGGCTGGTAATGGGCATCCTCAAATAAGGAGGAGGAGCGAACGGCAATGGGGTAGCGGACCTGCTCCAGGTAGGATTTCAGCCGTTTTTTTAACTCCGGGGGGAAGCGGGCCTCCATGAAGGCTTCCACCACGTCCTGGTCGGTGAGTTCCGGCCCCTGCTCCAGGAGTTGGTAGAGTCGGTTGTCCTCCACAAAGGTTTTAAAGCCGTCCGTGGCAATGATCAGGGTCTGGGGGATGGAGATCTCCACATCGGGAAACTGGTCCTGGAGGCAGGGATCCTTTCCCATCTGGGATGCCAGGAAGGCCAGTCCCCGGGCCTTACCCCCCAGGGAACCGGATCCGATTTTCATGAAATCCGTATCCGTGTCAAATCGGGCCGTGTCAAAATCAATGATCTGCCCCCTTCGGGTGCCCCGCCGTTTTTCCCGGATGCTGTCGATGAGGAAGCGTTTCATGGCGGTGGCGTCGCTGAAGTCGTCCACCCCGTAGGGTTTGAGCTTCAGGGCAAAATCGATTTCGCTGCGGGCCATGAGCCAGCGGGAAAAATCATTGTTGTGGGCATGGGCCATGACGGCATCGTCGGGGATCTCGGAGACCAGCCGTTCTATGTCTTCCAGATTGGCGGCCCGGGCAATTTCCTCCCCCTCCGGAGACCGGAAGACAAAGTCCCCGAATCCCAGGTGATCAATGAAAAAGGATTTGATTCGGTCGTTGAGGTTGGTTGCGTTCTTATGGATGAAAACCGCCGGGATTTCATTGATGATTTCCGGCTCCTGCTCCTCGGTGCTCAGCACCAGGACGGGCAGGTCCGGCGCCTTGGATTTGATTTGTTTCAACAGTTTGTAACCGGCCAGTTTATCCGCTTTGCCCTCCTTGGGGTATCGCATGTCGGAGAAGACCGAGAGCACATATTCCCGGTATTGGTCAAAGAGGGCCAGGGCTTCTTCGTAATTATGGGCCAGGAGGACCTTGGTCCGGCCCCGCATTTTCAACAGGCGGTGTTCCTCGTTGATGGATTCCTCTATGACCTTCTGGGTCTGGAGGACAATCTGGCGATAGATCACCGGCAGGAGGGTGGAATAATACTGGGGGCTGTCCTCCACCAGGATGATGAGTCGGACCTGGGCATTTTCCGTGTCAAAGGCCACGTTCATTTCATCTTCCAGATTTTTGATCATGGCCAGCAGGAGGTCGGCATTGCCCCGCCACATGTAAACGCGGTCGATGGCGTTGCCGGGATCAATGCAGACATTCTGGTCCTGGTCGCAGGTGTTGTGTAGGAGCATGAAGAGGGGCAGGTCGGGCTGGTTGTCCTTGACGGCCATGCCGAAGCTCTGTATGTCCATGCCTTCCATGCTGGGCATGGCAATGACCATGTCAAAGGGGGTGGTCTTGAGTTTTTCCAGGGCGGATTCCGCCGAAGAGATCCAGGTGAGGCGGGGGGGCTTTGAAAGGTTCAAGCCCTTATATTCGTTGATGATTCGTGTGGAGAGGCGCCCCTCTTCTTCCATGATGAAGGCATCATAGGGGCTGGATACCAAAAGGATGCGTTCCACCTTCTGGGCCATGAGTTCATGGTAAATTTTGATGGACACACCCCGGGGGGCGGATTGGGTTTGCACCATTAAAACACCTTTTGTAAGGGAATTATTCCGTTGGTATTTTAACTATAACCGTGCCGCCCGGGGCTTGTCAAACCGGCATCTGCTTTGGGAAAGGGCTGTTACAGCCCCATTTGTTCCTCCACCCGTGCGATCTCCTGGAGAATCTTTTCCCGTTCCTCGGGACTGAGGTCGGGATTGGCCAGCCTCCGCTGGAGGCCCAAAAGGATCATTTCTTCCCGATAGTCGTTACAGGTGTAGTTTCCGGTGGGTTTGGCGTCCATGGCAAATCCTTAGAAGAGTTCGTATTTGACCAGTTTTCCTTCCAGGCCTCCGATTTCCAGATCCCGTTTCCACGCCGGGGCCAGGGGGACTTTCTTAATGTATTTGGGCTCCCCGAAGTAAACATAGGCGACGCAATGGGTGCATTTTTCCCGCAGGGTTTGTCCCAGATCTTTGTAAAAGGCATTCATGTCCTGGTCCTTGCCCATGCGGATGCCGTAGGGGGGATTGGTGATGATCACCGTATTTTCCAGGGCGGGCATGTCCCGGAAGTCCCGGCAGGAGACGTCCACGTTTCCACCGTAGTGGAGGCCCATGAGGTTGGTGAGGCTGGCATCCACCGCATCCTGGGAAAGGTCTCCGCCGGAGATGCGGTCCATGGGAAGTTCCTTGATTTGCGCCTTGGCCTCATCCTGGACGGCCTGCCAGGCCTTGGCATTGAAATCGGGCAGACGTTCAAATCCGAAGTGGGTTCTGAAAATCTGGGCCGGAATCCGGCTGTGGGCCATGAGGGCTTCACAGAGCAGGGTGCCGGAACCGCACATGGGATCGTGGAGGGGCTGGCTGCCGTCCCATTGGGAAAGGTTTACCACGGCTGCGGCCACGGTTTCCTGCATGGGCGCGGAGACCCTTTCTTCCCGGTATCCCCGTTTGTGCAAGGGGCCGCCAGAGGCATCAATGGCGATGGTGGCCTCATCCCGGTGGATGTGCAGGTTGATGGTGATGTGGGGATCCTTGGCATCCACATTGGGCCGACGGTTGGTCCGGTCACGGAAGTAATCGGCAATGGCGTCCTTGACCCGGAGGCCGGCATAATTGGAATGGGTGATGGCCGATTCCGAGACATTGGCCATGACGGAAAATGTTTTTTTGGGGGTGAGGAATTCCTCCCACCGGATTTTCCGGGCCGCCTTGTAGAGTTCATCCCGGTCGGTGCATTTAAAGGTCATCAACGGGGCCAGGACCCGGGAGAGGAAGCGGGACTGGTAGGTGATTCGGTAGAAGGCCTTCTGGTCGGCGGAAAACCATACCCCCCGGAATACCGGAGAGAGCTGGGTGGCGCCGAATTCCTTGAGCTCTTCCAGAGCCATTTCCTTTACATCCTCCGCCATTTGGGCAAAATAGCGGGATTCCCTTTCATATAAATATTCCGCCTTGGCCAGCTTTCGCTTTTTGCCAAGTCCTTTCTGGAGAATGGTTTTTCTACCGGTATTCACGTCTTAAATCCTTATGCCAAAATAAAATAAACGCCTCTTATACCAGGAAATCCCGGTTTTGGGAATATGCCGGTTGTCCGGCACTAGGATTTTCCCGTGCCGATGTTTAAAAGATCGGCCATGTTGGCGCCCTTATCCAGTACCGGCTCAATGTCTCCGGTGGTGCAGGTCATGATGGTTGAGATCCCCGGGCCGTGGCCGGCCAGGCGGCAGTCTGAATGGACCACCACGCCGATGCTCACGGCGCCCTGGCGATAGGCCCTGCCATAGGCATTGTCATGGTCCATGAGGGCAACAAAGTCGCCGAATCTCATCTGGTCCAGGGCATATTTTTCAACGGTTTCCGGATCCGAAGTCATGACATCGTAGTCCCCGGCGCACACATGGGCCCGGCCCACGCCCGATCCCATGCAGGGGGCGGGAACCAATGTGGTCACCGGAACCTTGAGTTTTCCCTGTGCCGTGGTTTCGATTTTCATTTTGTGGAGGAGTTCCGGGGCCAGGTTGAACAATTTGACCCCAGGGTGGTCCAACAGGGCCAGTCCCTGGCCCTTGGCACGGATCTGGATTTTGTCGTCGTAGGTCATTTTTTCCTTCACCGACCGGTCGAATTCCACAATGATGTGTTCGCTGCCCCCGTGGTGGCCGATGACCACGCCGGTTTCCCCCTGGGCTTCCCCGGAGACGATGCGGGCTTCATTGCCGATACAGGTGAGGATCTGAAGGGAATTGTTGGGAAAATCGTTGGGCTTTTCGGCATTGGCCGTGCAGGAGACCCCGGGTTCAATGTGATCCCCGGCCAGGCCAAAGGCGGAATCCCCCAGGCCCACGTTGAGGGTGATGCCCCCGATGCCGGGTAAAAGAAAGGGGGTGCCCTGGTGGTCCACCTTCCATCCCAGACCCACCCGTGGCGGTCCGGGGCGGCAGGCGATGAACATTTCCACCACCCGGTCTTCATTGGTTTTTAACATGGATATCTCCTTGTGTCTCAAGTTTCAGAATAAAGGGAAGGCCTATAAAGGCCAGTATTGAACTGCAGATGAACATTTGATTCATCCCCATGGCATCCCCCATGAGTCCCACAATGACCACCCCCAATGAGCGGATGGCAAATGAGACCATCATGAAAAGGCCGTTGCCGGCGGCCGGGTTTTCCCGGGCTGCATCCTGGATCAGGGCCAGCATCACCGGTCCGTTGGAGAGGACGGCAAATCCGGCGGCGCACAGGGCCACGATTTGGATGGCCCCCGAGGTGAGGGTGAAAAGGATCACCAGCAGGGGGGCGGTCAGGGTAGCCCACATGAGGATCCGCTTCCGCCCCAGCTTATCCGAGAGGGTGCCCGAGGCCATGACGCCCACGACACCGAATGCCTCGTAGATGGCCAGGGCGGCTCCGGAAAGCCAGATATTGCCCGTTTGTCGTTCCACATATACCGTTAAAAAGGTTCCCATGGCTCCGTACATGAGGGCCTGGGCCGACAGCAGCCCGGTCAGGGGCTTGAGCACATGGGCCACTTCACGGTAGCTTTCCTTGAGGGATCCCCTTTTCTTCAGGGGCCCCGGTTGGCTCTGTCGTTCCAGGGTGGCCCAGAGGAGGAAGGAGGTGGCCAGGGCAAATCCAAGGACCCAGTATAGATTTTCCAGCCCCAGGAGGGACACTGCACCCACGGCAAATATGGGCCCCAGGCTCCGGGCGGATTCCCCGCCGGTCATGTAAAAGCTCATGCCTTTACCCCGTTGATTCCCGGCATATCCGGCAATGAGCACCGGGGAGGGCACGTGGTAGAGTGCCACGGATATCCCGGCCAAAAAGGCCAGGACCAGAAGCTGCCAATAGGCACTGGCGTTCCCCATGAGGCACATGGGCAGGGCGGTCATGGACGGGGCCAGGATCACCAGCCACCGGGCCAGTCCCTTGTTGTCGGCAAAAAGGCCGATCAAGGGGTTTGCCAAAGCCGGGATTTGCATCACCGTGGATAAAAGACCGGCCTGGCCCAAGGTCAGGGAGAGTTTCTCTATGATCAGGGGAAGCAGGGGCGACAGGAAGCTTGTATAAATATCATGGATGAAATGGGAAAAAGATACCAGCAAAACTTTGGGGGTTTGAAAGTTTTCACGAGGGCGCATAATGTTTTGACTCAGCTCAGGGTTTTGCCCAGGGGGCGTTGAATGTCCGGTGGCGCAATGTTCATGGCGACCATACCCTGATTTGGCCATAAAGTACACTCCCGGGGTGTGGATTTTTCCATGGGGATCGGGGCTGGAGGTGCCGGGGCAATTTCCTCCCAAAAACATGGGAATGTCCATGCCCGAGCCAAGGTGGCTCCCTTCAGAAATTTTTGCCGCCGTCCATTGTTCCGTGGAATGGAATGCCCCCATCTGATGGACTGTCTGTGTTTTAGAATGGGGTGCAATCAGCGATTCTGGTTTTGTATCCCGGGGCTTGCCATCCTGGTCAATGTTTCGTGAAATCTTCCGTCCCTCTGGGGGGAAGAAGGTTAAAAACAGACCATTTTCGGCTTCCTGGAATCCTGTTTCCATTGTTTGTTCGGTTGGTTATCAGTCCGGTTGACTTCCACGGGGGGCCATACTACATCTGGGGGATCGCGGATTCACTTTTCAAAATTTATTTCCATGGATGTGGAGGTGGGCATGAAGTCATCGTCATTCCAGGCGTATCGCGTCCGGGAACTTCCCGGCGGTGGATTCCAGGGCCGGGTGGAAAAGATGGATGTGGCAGATCTGCCGCCCGGGGATGTGCTGATCCGGGTGCATTTTTCCAGTCTCAATTATAAGGATGCCCTGTCTGCCACGGGGAACCGGGGTGTGACCCGGAATTATCCCCACACCCCGGGCATTGATGCCGCCGGGATTGTGGAAGAAAGCCAAAATCCGGACTTCCAAAGGGGGGATGCCGTCATTGTTACTTCCTTTGATCTGGGCATGGATACGGATGGGGGATTTGGCCAATATGTCCGGGTTCCCGGTGACTGGGTTCTCCCCCTGCCCAATGGGTTAACCCTGGAAGAGAGCATGGTTCTGGGCACGGCCGGATTCACCGCTGCCATGTGTGTGGAGAAAATCATCCCGGCAGTCTCCCCGAACCAGGGGCCGGTTCTGGTCACCGGTGCCACGGGCGGGGTGGGCTCTTTGGCCTGTGCCATACTGGTAAAGCTGGGCTATGCCGTGACGGCCGTGTCGGGAAAGGCCGATCCCGGATTTCTCAATGGGTTGGGGGTCTCAGATATCGTTGGCCGGGAGGCATTTTTGTCGGACAATGGGCCGCCGGTGCTCAAGGGCCGGTGGGCGGCGGTGGTGGATACCGTGGGGGGAGATATCCTGGCCACGGCCATTAAATCCACCCGGGCCTGGGGAGTGATCACCTGCTGCGGCCTGGTAGCCTCACCGGAATTCAGCCTCACGGTTTTTCCCTTTATCCTCCGGGGCCTCTCCTTGTTCGGCATGGATTCCCAGCATTATCCCATGGCACCCCGGAGACGGCTCTGGAGGAAGCTGGCCGGCCAGTGGAAGCCCAATAATCTGGCCTCCATGGGGAGTCGAATTCCCTTGGGAGAGGTTGATGGGGCGGTTGCGGATATCCTGGCCGGAAAACTCAAGGGGCGGACTTTGGTTGATTTGCGGTGAGGAGGCCATGGCAATAAAAAAGGCCCGGTCGTCGCGACCGGGCCTTTGGGGGCAGGGAATGTCTTTGGCTGATTCTAGAAGTTAATTTGCCACTTCATGCCGTAGTAGAAAATTTCAGGTTGGTCGGTCTGTTTCATGTCGCAATAGCCGATTTCAGGCGTGATGAAAACGCCGGGAGCCAGGAAAATGGTGGACTGGAGGTATACGGTTTCCGCATCATCCTTGGTCGAATTGGGTTCGTCCAATTCGGTTCTGGTGTAACCATAACCCGCTTCCAGGTAGAGGCCTTTGCGAATTTCATAGCCGGCAACAACCATATATGCCAGTGCATCTCTGTCGATGATTTTGGTTCCGTCCCAACGGGCCAGGCCAAATCCGTCACCGTCAAAATTCCCGCTGCCCGCATTGGCAGAGCTCGACCAGAGGCCGCCATTCACGAGGATATCAGCTTGGTGGCCGACGTTCTGACCGCCCCAGATATTGGCTTTAAAATAGGCAGGCCCAACATTTAATTGACCACCCAGGGCTGCTATCCAGGAATCGACAGCGTAGTCATTGCCACCACTGAGTACATCAAATGTATAGTAGGCACCGGCTGCTGCAATGTGGCCTTTCTCGAAGTCATATTTGTATTTTGCCTGGATGGAGGGAAAACTTTCTTCTTTATCGGGTTGGGATATGCCGCCCGCGGAAAGTGCAGGGGACAAATTAACCAGGGTCTTGCAATCTACCGCAGCAATCTGAAATCCACCAAACTTCAATCTGATCATGGCCTTCCGCTGACCATAGAGCATGCCAAAGGTACTCATGTTATGGTCACCTTTGCCCAGGCTATGGATTGAATAAACTTGATTGGAATAGGGGAAAAGCAGCGGAGTGTAGTTTTTACCCACCAGCAGAGAGCCAGCGCCAAAATCCCACTC
>JAKSBM010000211.1 GCA_022361135.1 Desulfobacterales bacterium
CGTCACGGACATCGGGCAGGGCCCGTCCGATGATAACACTCATGGCATACTCGAGATAGGATTGCTTCATCTCCTTCTCGATGCTGGTCACGCTATTATCTTGCTGAATCATCTAAATACAACTCCAAAAATTAAGTTACCGAACCCCTTTTGGCGGGATCAACCATGGATTGAAAACTTGAAAAGTAGATGTCGGCCAGGGTGAGAAACAGGGTTGCGATCAAGGGCCCGTAAATGATGCCCAGCAACCCGTATACCCTCAGCCCCCCAATGATGGCAAAGAAGACCACCAGTGGATGCATGGCCACCCGGTCTCCCACCACCTTGGGTTTGAACAAATACTCAATCCCCCAGGACAGAACGGCATAAAAAACAAGGATAGATACCCCCAGGGATACACTGCTTTTCAAGAGAAAAAAAACAGCCGTGGGAATCAGGACCACCCCGATGCCCACAATGGGGAGGAAGGCCAAAAAGCCCATGATCACTCCCCATATAAAGGGGGAATTTATCCCCAAAAACCAAAACAGAATACCACCGGCGATTCCTTGAATCAAGCCGCCCAATCCATTTCCGATCAGTACGGCACCGGCCATTCCGTTAAACTTTTCAAACAGTTGACGATCATGCTCATCGGGCAAGGGGGAGAGGTCGTAGAGGTATTGAATAAACCGTTCCCCATCCATAAACATGTAAAAATTCACAATGAGCATGAGTCCGAAATAAAAAACAATGCCCAGGACATTGGAGGTGATGAACCGCACCTGCTGAAACAGGGAAAAGCCCACCATCTTGCCCAACTCGGCAAAGGGTGCAATGACCTCGGTCCATGTCATGGTTTTCTCAATGCCGGCCCGGGCCAGCAGAGCGTTAATCCGTTCCAGGGCCTGGGTATTTTCCAAAAGATCAATGAGCTGGTTGGAAAAAAAGGCATCCCGGCCCAAATTATAGAGAGAAAGGGCTTCCTTGGACAGGATTCCCACAAAGAAGACCACGGGAATGAAGACCACGAAAAAAATGGAGACACAGGTCAACACCGAGGCGAGTTTGGGGGAAATGTTTTGGCTGAAAGCCTTATAGACCGGCGTGAAAATGCCCGTGGTCACGATGCCCAGGATAATGGTGGCGAAAAAGGGAGCGATGATCTTTCCCAACAACAGCATGGAAATGCCAAACAGAACTATAAAGAAAAAAAAGACAGCTTTTTGGATAATGTTTTTCTCCAAATTCACCTTACCCTGAGATTAAAATGCACAAAAAAAGAAAGGACAAAAAAATCATGTAAAGCCGTAGCATGCAAGGGGGCTTGCACAGGTACGGCTTTACATTGAAAACGAGTTGAAATCTTGCGGTTTAGCTGCTGATGACACCCAATGCAGCCAGAACCAGAAGGATTTCAAAAATAATGACCTGAATAAAACTTCCAAAAAAATGGTAAACGATTCCTCCTCCAACGATAGCGGGAACAGCCGTATATATCAATATGCCCAACTTTCTAGGAATATCCATCGCATCAACGCCCTTTCATTCAATCATTTTCAACATTCAAAAACCAAGTAAATTATAGGGATTCTTACCATTTTAACAGGTTCAAGTAAAGGGGTAACTTATCTTTCGATAATCATGCCCATTCCCATTCCACCACCGATGCACATGGAGATCAAACCGGTGCCGTAATCCTTGCGTTTCATCTGGTGGACCGCGGTCACCATCTGGCGTGCGCCGGTACATCCAATGGGATGGCCGATGGAGATGCCCGAGCCCAGTTCATTGGGCTTTTCCACATCAATATCCAACTCGCGCATGCAGCCGATGGCCTGGGCTGCAAAGGCTTCGTTCAATTCGATGCAATCAATGTCGCCCACGGTCATGCCGGTCTGGGAAAGGACTTTTCTCACTGCGGGTACCGGGCCCAGTCCCATGTAAGCGGGATCCAATCCACCCGAGGCAAACCCCTTGACCCGGGCCAGGATTTCCAGCCCCAGTTCATTTGCTTTTTCCTCGGTCATCATGAGTACAGCCGCTGCGGCATCATTAATACCGGAGGCATTACCGGCGGTGACACTGCCATCCTTTTTAAAGGCCGGTCTCAGACGACCCAATTTCTCCATGCTGGTTTCCATGGGACGCTCATCCTTGTCCACGATGATATCCCCCCTGCGGTTGGCAATGGTCACAGGTACGATTTCTTCGGCAAAGGTACCGTCGTTGACGGCGGCAAATGCACGGTTGTGGCTGATCAGGGCCAATTGATCCTGTTCTTCACGGGTGATGCCGTATTTTTCAACGATATTTTCCGCAGTCAGACCCATGTGGTAACCATAGAAGATTTCATAGAGGCCGTCATAGACCATGAGGTCGTGGACGGGACCGGTGCCGGTGAGTTCCATGCGATGGCCCCAGCGTGCCTTGGGAAGAGCCATGGGAGCATTGCTCATGCTTTCCTGGCCACCGGCAATGATGACGTCGGCCTGGCCGGCCATGATGGCCTGGGCACCCAGGGCAATGGCCTTGAGGCCGGAACCGCAGATCTTATTAATGGTAAAGGCGGTTGTGAACCGGGAGATACCGGCGTTGATCATGGCCTGGCGGGCGGTATTCTGCCCCTGGCCGGCCTGGAGAACGTTGCCCATGATGACTTCGTCAACAAAGACCGGGGTGAGGGAATCGTCGTAATCATACCCTTTTTGTTCCAGGTCAATCATCTCCTGATCCTTGAGGGTTTCCGGACCGAATTCAGCCTGATTGTCATCGGCTGCAGGTCTCAATCCCACCCGTTTCAAGACGTCTTTCATCACATAGGTACCCAGCTGAGTAACCGATACGTTTTTCAATGATCCGCCAAAAGAACCGACAGGCGTCCGAACGCCGCTGACTATTACAACTTCCTTCATGTACTGCCTCCATTCATATTGCTTTTTCGATCATTAACAGTTACATTCCAACCACAAAGGTCAATTAAGCTGAATAGCAGACAGTTTCGCAAAAAACAAGGGATTATACATGTGCCTGATCCTCTTCGCGCTTGACGTTTCTCCGGCTTTTCCCCTTGTCCTGGCAGCCAACCGGGATGAATTTTACAACCGCCTGTCCCGCCCCATGAACCAGTGGGATCAAGCCCCTGGAATCATAGCTGGAAAGGATGTTTCAGGGGGTGGTACGTGGATGGGGGTTCATCCCCACGGTCGCTTTGCCGCATTGACCAACTTCAGGGCACCGGCCCTTCAAAAAAACAATGCCCCGTCCCGGGGGGAAATCATCCTTGATCTGCTGGCCGATCCAACTCCCATCCCAAAACAATTGAAGGCGCTTGAAAAACGTTCCGCCAGATACAACGGATTCAACCTGCTGTCCGGAAATATCCAAAACAAAGCAGTGGCCTTGCATTGGTACTCCAACCAGGGCCCGGGCCCGACACCTGTCCCCCCCGGAATCCACGGCCTGAGCAACGCCCTGTTGGACACCCCCTGGCCCAAGGTCAACCGGGGAAAGCGCCTGCTGGAAAACCAATTGCAAATCTGCCGGGGACACGATGACGCAGCCCTGCTCTCCATCCTCACCGACACCTTAAAACCCGACGACGGCGACCTGCCCGACACAGGGGTGGGACTGGAATGGGAACGGATACTTTCCCCCCTCTTCATCCAAAGTCCCAGCTACGGTACCCGTTGTTCCACCCTCATGAAGGTGGACACCCAGGGAAATATCACCCTCATTGAACGCAGCTACCACAAGGAAAATAGGAAACAGTTCACCGACCGGAAATTCACCATCCCCGGCTCGGACAGCCCCATGTTCACAACGGACAGAAATAAGGAAAAATAAATGCCTCACAACGTTATGGTCACCGCTTGGAGTCAATTCAGCCAGCCCAAATCCACCCCAGCGCCCTTGGACGTCATGGGACTCATGGCCCGGGCAGCCCGAAACGCCGCAGAGCAATTGGAAACCCCCGGTATCCTAAAGGCCCTGGAGGGCATCTTTGTGGTTCGCTCCCTGAGCACCCATTACCCATCGCCCGCCGACCAATTGGCCACCACCCTGGGGGCAACCCCCAAATTCGCCACCGTTTCCAAGGTGGGGGGAAACTCCCCCCAGACCCTCATTAATCAGGCCGCAGGAATGATTGCCCGGGGGGAACTGGAATCGGCCCTGGTGGTGGGTGCAGAGACCTATGTCCCCCGGGGGGAAAATTCAGCCAAGCCGGACAGTGCATTGATGAAGGGCATTCCTGCCGACTATCCCGGGGATGATGCCATCGGTGCAACGGCCCTGGAAAAACGCCACGGCATGGAACATCCCATGCAGGGATTTCCCCTGTTTGAAACGGCCCTGTGGAACGCATCGGGCATGGAACTGTGGGAGCATCTCCACCGGGTGGGCACCCTCTGGTCCGGATTCAACGCCGTGGCCCAAACCCACCCCCATGCGTGGACCCGGACCCCCATGACAGCGGATGAAATCGTCACCCCGGGGCCCACCAACCGCCCCATTGCCTTTCCCTATACCAAATTCATGAACTCCTTTGTTACGGTGGACCAGACCGCCGCCGTCATCCTCATGTCGGAAACCGCCGCCCGGAAACTGGGTCCCCAAAGGAAGGAACCGGTCTATTTCATGGGGGGAGGATATGCCGAAGACCGCCAACGTTTCATGATCCAGAAATCCGATTTCACGGCCAGCCCCCCCTTGGAAGCAGCCGTGGCAAAAGCCCTGGACCGGGCAGCCATGACCCTGGATCAATTGGAATGTTTTGACCTTTACTCCTGCTTTCCCTGTGCCGTCTCCATTGCCAGAAAAATGCTCAACCTCCATGACGACGATCCACGCCCCCTCACCCTTACCGGCGGGCTGGGGTTCTTTGGGGGGCCGGGAAACAATTACAATCTCCATGCGGTGGTCACCCTGGTGGACCAAATCGCCAATGGGAAACGAAACAACGGCATGGTCACAGCACTGGGCTGGTTCATGCACAAACATGCCGCCGGCATATACAGTAACCAGCGCCCCACCACCGACCTGGGCCAAATGGATATGGAGGACCGGGAAAATTTCCTGGCGGGACCGCCTCCCCTGGACATCGATCCCCAACCAAAGGGACAGGGAAAAATAGACACCTATACCTTAATATATGCAACGGATCAGACACCGGCCTATGCAGTTATCTACGGTAGAACCGAAGCCGGGCGTCGCTTCATCGCCAATACACCGAAAGATCCCCATACATTTGAGGCACTGACCCGGAAAAATCAAATTGGGTCAGCGGTTAATCTGGACTGGGATCCGAATCGGGAAAAAACCATCGCAACTCTGCTATAACCCATTGCCGGGGTTGAACAATTCCCCCAACCCCGGCTGCCCACCGCCTTGACTATTGGTGGAAAACCCCCTATGCTTTTACCTATATGACATTTCGCGAATAATATACGCCTGCATCCTCCTCCTTCTGGCAGGCATTTTCAATTCCCTGAAAGAGAGTATCTATGAAGCGATGTACCTCCTGTGACCAGATCCTCGGGCAGAAGGTCAACACCTGCCCGGCGTGCGGCAGCAAGCTGGTTGCCGGCATAACCCACATAGATAATTACCGGATACAGGCCATTATCCATGAGGGGCGGTCCTCCATTGTCTGTAAAGCCATTCGCAAGGATGCGGTGAAATCCGTGAACATCCGTTTGTTCACCAACCCCGAAGAGGTGAACCAAGCCGTTGCGAAACGACTGGACAACGAAATAAAAGAACTGCGAAAACTCCCCCCCAAGTATTTTGTCCAGCACTATGCCATGAAACAGAGCCAAACCGGCCAATGGTACCGGGTGTCCGAGTGGGTGGATGCCAAGGCATGGAGTGATATATTCGTTTCCGGCGATCTCAACGACCAGCGCCGGGTGGTCTACCTCTTCCACCAGATTGCCAAGGCATTGGATACCTTGAACGCCCACGACCATTTCATGCCCTACCTGATCCTGGAGGACATCCTCATCCCCAAGGAACAGACCATTGAAAGCCCGGTGAAAATCAACTACAAGCTTTCCCGATTCCTCAATGCCAGGGCCACCCACCATCCCCCCATGCTCAAACGACTCCTGGACTGCCACCCCGATATCATCAACCAACGGGTGATCGATTTTAAAAGCGGGATCTGGTCCCTGGGCAAGGTTTTCCTTGAAATCCTCACCGCCGACGACAGCCTCACCCGCTTTTCCTCCCGGGTGGATGAAATCAAGGGACTCCATCCGGACCTGGCCGTTCTCATCAAAATCATGCTTTCCGATGATCCCAGTCTCCGCCCCAAAACAATGCGCCATGTGGCAGACGCCCTCATGGAAATCATGGATAAGATGCCCAATAAACTCTTACGCCCCTTTTCCGATCGGTCCCGGCCCCGCATTGTCCAGGAATTGAACTGGTTCAAACGCCTTTCGGTTTACCTTTTGATCCTCATTGCCGGCATCGTCGTCGTCAATACCCTCTCCTGGGTATACCTGAGGCCGGGCCCGGAGCCAAAGGACTCGGCCGTCAGCACCTTTGTGGAGACCTATGCCGATTCCATCGGTTTTATCATGGTGGAATATTGGCTGGCCGACGGGGAGCGGGTGGTCTATAAAAACAAGGTGGAGGGCACGGCCTTCCTGGCGGACAAGGAAGGTTACCTGCTCACCAACCGCCATGTGGCCTGCCCCTGGTTGGAGGACTCTGCCATGTTCGGGGTATATCGCAAGGCCCAGGCCGCCGGGCGCCCCTTAACTTTTGACCACCGCATGTTTCTCTGGTTTGAAGGGGAAAAGGCGTTCAATCGGTTGCCGGACCTGCGAACCAGCCGGGAACTTTCGGATTCCTATTTCCTGGCTTCGGCCTACCGCTCCGACGGAAAGAGCAATTTAAGAATCGTGGGCGTGCCCCGGGGTGCCGGAGAACCTGGAGAAATCATCCGCTCCCCCTTTAAGCATGATTTTGCCGTTTTAAAAATCGACACCATTCCGGAGGAATTGGTTCCCCTGCCCCTGGATCGCAAACTGGATGCCGGGACATTGAACCGCCTTTCCCCGGTGATCATCCTGGGCTTCCCCCTTGGGAACCGGACCCAGGTGGAACGCATCAATGCCAGCGTCACCCGGGGACACATCCGGCGGACATCCCGGGAAATCATCCAGGTGGACTCTTCCATATATAAGGGAAACAGCGGCGGCCCGGCCATCAACAACCGCGGTGTGGTCATCGGCATTGCATCGGGTGTGGTCACAGATCAAACCAGCCCCCAGCTTCCGGTCATCTCCCCCCTCTCCGACTTTGGCCTGGTCCTGCCCATATCCAGGCCGGCCCAGTTCATGGCCGAACTCAAGGAAGGGCAGATCAAATGGAACGGTATCCTGGATTTCAGCCTGCCCATCAAGCTGAAAAAAGTCATGGATAAGGCCCTGGAACACCAGTATGCCACATCGGCCACCCTGACAGACATTCTATTGGAGGACAGCAAAGACCCCAGCCTGCTCCTGGCCTCCGGTGTCCTCCATTTCTGCAACAATGCCTTTGACAAGAGCCGCATGCGATTGAAACGATTGCTTTCGGTGGAGGGTGAAAATACAACGGCCAGCCTCCTCCTCTATATTATGGATTGGTTGGAAAACAGCACCACCAGCAAATCCCAGACCCGGGTACTCTTTGAAATGGATTGGCAGGACAAGGACGAATTCTTTGGATACATGGCCGGCGTCCTGGAAAATAAAACGCCCATGGATGACAAGTTCATTGAATATGAAAACAGGAGTGAATATGCCTGGCGTCTTTTCATGGATGGGTTGATCCTGGAAAAAAAGAACGAGACCCCTGGGGCACGGGAAAAATACAGGGAAAGCATATTGCTGGCTGGGCCGGACGACTTCCTCTACTTCCTGGCCTTTTCCCGGCTGCATCACCTCTGGGACCAGCAGTCCGAATCGGACACCCCTGAATTTAAACAGATGATCCAGGATTTCACCCAGACCGCACTCAGGGCCAGGAAGCAGACCCAGATCCACGAGGCAAACCTGAACAGTCTACTCATGAAGTTCGAATCCCAGCGGGTGAGCTATGACCAGAAAATAGACATCTATGCCCAATTGCAGAAAATGGCCCCGGAAAATCGAACCATCATCGGAAGGATTGCATTTTTCCACGCCATGAACGGGGAATGGAACCTGGCATTGGAATTCATTGATCAATTTTTCAAGCAGCCCGCCCGGGAAAGTGCCCTGGGGCTCAGCTTGGGGCTGATGAAGGGAGAAATTCTCAATATCCAGGGAAGAACCGAAGAGGCCAAGGCCTATCTCACGGACTTCCAGGAACAGACCCAGTCTTCATGGTACAGCATCATCAGCAAAAGCCTGCTCATGGGACCGGAGGAGAACAGGTTGGTGAAACTGGCGGCAAGAAATCCCCAGAAGCTCATCACCCTGCAAACCGCCCTGGGCCTCTGGGCCGAGGGCAATGAAGATCGCAAACGGGCGGCCCACCATTACCGGGAAGCCTTGAGCACCTACCTTGAAGAATGGAATGAATACGATCTGGCCCTGCGGCGCATCATGCGCTTTCGAAACAACCAGGAGTAACCAGCCCCCATCCCCAAAAAGAAAAAACCCGGTTATTTCCGGGTTTTTTCTTTGATATCAAGCCAGGCTTCCAGCCGCTGTTTTACGACTTTTTCATACCCCCGGTCCGTGGGGTAAAAGAAGCGATTGCCCTCCAGGGCATCGGGCAGGTAGACCTGGGCCGCATACCCATCCTTATAATCATGGGCATATTTGTACCCCTTGCCGTAATCCATCTCCTCCATGAGACGGGTGGGGGCATTCCGGATATGCAGGGGAACGGGCTGGTAACCATCCTCTGCCACCAATTGCCGCACCTGCTTCTGGGCCGCATATACGGCATTGCTCTTGGGGGCGGTGGCCAGGTAAACCGCTGCCTGGTATAGGGAGCCGTCCCCCTCGGGCCGGCCCAATATCCGAAAGGATTCACTTGCATTCAGGGCCATGGTCAAGGCCCCGGGATCGGCCAGCCCCACATCCTCGGTGGCAAACCGAATCATGCGCCGGATGAGATAATAGGGATCATCCCCGGCGGCCAGCATGCGCTCCAACCAATAGATGGCTGCATCGGGATCACTGCCCCGCATGCTTTTGATAAAAGCGGAAATCAGATTATAATGTTCTTCACCGGCCTTGTCATAGAGCAGGGCCTTCTTCCCGATGACCGCCTCCACCTCTTCCACGGTCACCCCGGTCCGGCCCTTGAAATGGAGGGCCGTGGTTTCCAGATTGGTCAAGGTGGTCCGGGCATCACCGCCCCCCACCCGTGAAAGATAGGTAAACACCTCGGGGGCCATCATATCTTCGGGCATGGCCATGCCCCGATCCCTATCCAAAAGCGCCCGCCTAAGCAGGGCTTCCAGATGGATGGGCTCCAGACTCTTTAGATTAAAAATCCGGCAGCGGGAAACCAGGGCCGGAATCACCTCAAAGGAAGGGTTTTCCGTGGTGGCCCCCACCAGGGTGATGAGCCCGTTTTCCACATGGTGGAGAAAGGCGTCCTGCTGGCTCTTGTTAAACCGATGGATCTCATCCACAAAGAGCAGGGTCCGTTTTTTATACAGATTCCGCTTTTCCTTGGCCGCCTCAATGATCTTCCGAACATCCTTAACCCCGGAAAGTACGGCTGAAATCTGCATGAACTCGCACCGGGTTTCCCGGGCAATGATTCCAGCCAGGGTGGTTTTCCCGCAGCCCGGAGGCCCCCAGAGAATCATGGAAAACACCCGATCCTCTTCAATGGCCTTGCGCAACAGGCTGCCCCCGTGGAGGAGGTGCTCCTGGCCCATGAGGTCGTCCAGACAATTGGGACGCATGCGATCGGCCAGGGGGGAGGTCATTTCCCGGGAAGCGGCGGCTTCAAACAAATCCATGATCAGGACCCCTTTTGATCCCGTTTCCGTTTCTTTCGACTCTGTTCCTTACGTTTCTGGGAACGCTTGAATTCGGTCTTCTTTTTCTTGTGATAAATGCGTTCCTCTTCCCGGGTATTGCCGCTGAATTCCATGCGGCCGGATTTTTCCCTGAAAAAGAGACGAATGGGTGTCACGGAAAGGGGAATCATCTGGCGCAGCTGGTTCAACAGATACCGTTTATAGGAGAAATGAACCCCCTTGGGAAAATTCACAAAACAGACAAAGGAAGGGGGCTTGGAAGCCACCTGGGTGGAATAAAAGAAACGCAGCCGCTTTCCTTTATATAAGGAAGGCTCTTCCCGGTAGGTGGCATCTTCGATGATCCGGTTCAGGGTACCGGTGTTAATGCGGTAACAATACTCCCCGTATACCTTTTTCACCATGTCCAGAATCTTGTGGCAACGCTGGCCTGTTTTGGCGGAAATGGTCATGGCCGGGGCATAGCTCAAAAACTTGGCCATGTGACGGAGGTCTTTCATGAACTCCTTTTCCCCCTTAAGGCTCTTGTCCACCAGGTCCCATTTGTTCAATAGGAAAATGGCACCGCAGCCCCGCTTTTCAGCGTACCCGGCAATGGTAATGTCCTGGTCTGTAATACCCTCTTCGGAATCGATGAGGATCAGGGCCACATCACAATCGTCCAGGCTCTGGAGGGATTTAAGGATGGAGTACTTCTCAAGCTTCTCACGGACCTTGCCCTTACGCCGGATCCCGGCGGTATCCACCAGGACAAACTCCTGGCCCTTGTGGGTCACGCTGAGCTCAATGGCATCCCGTGTGGTGCCGGCCTTGGGATTGACCACCACCCGCTTTTCTCCGAACATGCGGTTGGCCAGGGAGGACTTTCCCACATTGGGACGCCCCACAATGGCAATGCGGATGGGCGCATCCTCGTCCTCATCCTCCGAAGGGGATTCGGGAAAATCCGCCACCAAATCATCCAGGAAGTCCCCAACGCCCAGACCATGTTCTCCGGACACCGTATAAAAGGAATCAATACCCAGGGAATAAAATTCCCCCAGTTCATCTTCCTGGCGGCCACTTTCGATCTTATTCACCAAGAAAAATACCGGTTTTCCCGTCCGGCGCAGAAAATCGGCCAACTCCTGGTCGTAGGGGGAGAGCCCTGCCCGGCCGTCCAGAATAAAGACCAATGCATCGGCCTGTTCCACGGCCACGGTGAGTTGGGCCTTGATCTGATCGGCAAAATAGTCGTCATCGGAACTTAAAAACCCACCCGTATCAATCAGGGTAAAGGGTTTATCGTTCCATTTTGCATCGGCATAATGCCGGTCACGGGTCACACCGGGCATGTCGTCCACAATGGCCTGACGGGACCGTGTGATCCTGTTAAACAATGTTGATTTTCCCACATTGGGACGGCCGATGAGGGCCACAACCGGTTTCATATCCAAATCCTCCGAGGTATACAGACAAAAATCGAAAAAATATACATCATTTTCACCCTTTTATAAACACCTATGATCCAAGGTCCCTGGATGAAAAGAAAGGTCCGCTTCGCCATGGGATAAACGCCCAGGATCCCAAACCACGCTCAACCACGCTGCCCGACATTTTCCAACCGGCCAAAGCAATGGCAAATCCAACAAATCATATTCACCATGGAAAGATCGGCAAAATAATTCCAGGGGAAGACCATGGGTCGGATGGTAAATTTTAAAACGAGTTATATAACAGGGTATATCATCCATGGACCATGGACACACGAAAAAAAAGGAAGGCCAAAACGCAAAAAAGGGTTTTAGTTTTCACTAAAACCCTTAAGCGTCTAAATGGCGTCCCCAAGGGGATTCGAACCCCTGTCGCCGGCGTGAAAGGCCGGTGTCCTGGACCGGGCTAGACGATGGGGACGCATCAGGATTTTTCGGTTGCTCATTGGGTGGTGGGCCGTGCTGGGCTCGAACCAGCGACTCTCTGCTTAAAAGGCAGATACTCTACCAACTGAGTTAACGGCCCGCTGTGCAGTTCCGAAAAACAGCGCCTTTCTATAGCTTTTCAGATTTCCTGTCAACAACTTTTTTAATCTAACATATTTTTTTTTGAAAGTCTTCCCAAGAAATTCAAATTTTAACATATAATTTCAGCTTATTAGCTGTTTTTATATTTTTGCGGAAATATTTTGGAGCCTAACCATTTTCTGGGATTTTTTAATTTTCAGATAAAATCTGAACCAGTTTTTTTTCCACATTTTTTATCACATCATCCCATTTTCCCAATTCAGACTGCCGAAAAAGGGTCATGGACGGGTACCAGGCAGAGGTTTCACCGCTTCTCAACCAGCGCCAATCGGCATTATAGGGCAAAAGGGTCCACACGGGCTTACCCATGGCACCGGCCAGATGAACCACCGAGGTATCCACGGAAATCACCAGATCCATGTTTTCAATCACGGCGGCGGTGTCGGCAAAATC
>JAKSBM010000893.1 GCA_022361135.1 Desulfobacterales bacterium
GGGTTCGGTCCGCATCTGGCTGGAGATGGGGGATACCCGGGGCTCCAGCATCACCCAGCCCGTGGAATCCCAGAGCTGCTTTCGACCGGACTCCGGCCCTTTGTATTGAACCTTGCCAATGGCGATGTCCTTGACCTCCCCCATCTTTCCGGCCACGGGTGTCCCTTTATGGGAAAGGGTGCCCATGCTCCCCTGGCTCCGGGTTCCCTTGCTGGTGAGGAAGATCTCAAGGCGCCAGGCGTCCTTCTGGTAAATCACATCGGCGTTGGCCGGAAAGGGTTTTCTGCCGTGGATGGGGAATGTCTCCGGCCCGGAGCCCCCGGCCCGGCCATCGCCAAACCCCACTCCAAGCAGGCAAATCACAACCAGGCCAATCCAAGTCCATTTTTTATGAAACAACATGATCACTCTCCTTACTAGGTCATTCAAGAACAAACATCCCCCACCGCCAGGCCAAGCGATATAATCTCCTGGGTGGATTTCCCCATGACGGTATCCCACCCCACAGGGAGGGAAAAGGTCCAGTCCAATTGAAAATCAACATTTATCCCAGCCGGAAAACCAATTCCGACATCAAAATTTTTCGTACTTTCCAGTCTCTTCGTTATAGATCATCACATCACCGTCATCACTGATAACGGCATCGCCCCGGGTCCGATAATCCTTGACCACCTTGGCCCCGGTCGTGGCGGTTTCACCGGCGGCCTCCCCCATTTCCTCGGCACCGGGGGCGGCGGGCATCACCGAGCTGACGATTTTTCCAATGGCCTGGCTCAGCTGATCCAGGACCCCGGCGGCCGCTTCCCCTTTACCGATGCTGGGGGCCACCTCTTCCAGGGCTTTGTCCTTTTTTGATTTCCCCGACGAGTCGTCACCAAGGGCTGGGGCGCCCCATGCCAGGACCACCACAAGGCCCATCAAAATCATGGCCCTACACATACCTTGAATCATATTTTTCCTCCTGAATCGAAATCGCTTAAGTGCCAACACCCAAACCACCGGGGTATTTTCCTTCCCCACGCAGCCGTTCCCCTTTGCAAAACACCCGTGGGGAAGCAATATCCACATGAATATCCATGGAATTGATAAATGGGAAAAAAATTGAAAAGAAGGAATCAATGCCCGGCCGACGCAGCCGTGCAAATCCGCCTCAATGGTAGGTCATCTTGTCCCAGAACTCCTTTTCATCCTTGTCCCAATCCGGGCCGAATTTTTCTTCGCAGAATCGGGCCAGGCGGGAATACCAGGAGATCCAGGGATTTTCACCCCGGGCCTGGGCCGTCAGGACATCCAGGAGGAACTCCTCGATGTTGATCATTTCTTCCTTGGGGATATAGGAGCAGGCACCGCCCCGGCAGGATTTTTTGATATTGTCCGGACTGAGGGCATGGGCGGTGAGCATGACGCAGGTGATGCCTTTCTTTCCGGCCCGCTCCAGGAGTCCATAGCCGTCCACCCCCATGATATCCAAAATGGCCATATCAAATTCCCGGGTTTCCAGCAGGTCAACGGCCTCTTCAAACCGCTGGGCCCGGGCGAGGTCGCACATGGGCAACAGCTCTTCCAGGGAGTCCAGGACATCGGGTTCATCATCCACGATCAAGATACGCTTGCCTTCCAGAGTTGGTTTAACCATGACAGCATCCTGTACTTTAAGGTTGGGAATCCAATGGTCCAGTCAAATCACAAAGCCCCTTTGATTTCAAGGTTTTTCCGGGAAAAGAACGGCCAAATCATCCCTTCCCACCCAAAGGAACCCGGCGACCATTGAACAGCCTTCACCCTCCCGAATCCGTCCGACACGTCCCCGGGATTGGGGTTCGCCCTTGTGAAACCTGGGATTTTTTTCTATGCTTCCGGGCCATGGAACAGCTTGAACACGATAAACAATTCATCCGAGCCGCCTTTGACGTGGCCCGGAAGGCAAGGGAAAAGGGGAACGAACCCTTTGGCGCCATTCTGGTGGACCCCAAGGGCAACATCCTCCTGGAATCGGAGAACACCATCACCACAAACCGGGACTGCACCGGCCATGCCGAGGCCGGCCTCATGCGCAGGGCCACCCAGGCCCACGACGGGGAATTCCTGGCCCAATGCACCCTATACACCAGCACCGAGCCCTGCCCCATGTGCGCCGGGGCCATTTTCTGGGGCAATGTCCGCCGGGTGGTCTACGGGCTGAGTGAAGAAGGACTCTACGACATCATCGGCACGGACAGCGAAGAGGTGCTTTTCCTCCCCTGCCGGGAGGTTTTCCAACGGGGAAGAAAACCCATTGAAGTGGTTGGCCCCCTCCTGGAAGACGAGGCCCGCCAGGTCCACGACGGATTCTGGAGTTAATCCAATTCCCAGGACCGCCCCGGAACCGGGGCGGTCCTGGCCCGCCTTCCTTTTTCATCCCCCCATTTCCGAAAATTGCCACACAGGGTATAATAATTAAATTCACCCCATCGGATCTAAAAAAATCCGTCCCCATTGAACTCAACAAAATCCCGCGCCATTCTGGAAGTCTGTTGTCTTATTTCCCTCCCCCATTTCATACACCGCTGCCGATTAAAATCACCCAGGGGCCAAGGTATTTCCACCGGACGCCAAACCGTCCCAGAAAATATGGAGAAATCATATGAGTCCATTTAACCCGGAACAGGCATTGCTCAAGGCCCGCAGGGAATTCGGAGAACACGGGGGCGTGGCCCCGTCCATCTCCCGGTCGGCCACCTTCACGGTCATGGCCCCGGAAACCATGCCCCGGATCTTTGCCGGGGAAAAGGGGCCGGAACAGGGGGATTGCTTTCTGTACAGCCGCCACAGCAATCCCACGGTGGCCGTTCTTTCCCGCTACCTGGCCGCCATGGAAGGAACCGAGGCGGCCCTGTGCACGGCCAGTGGGATGTCGGCCATCTCCTGCGCTATCATGCAGATCTGCCGGGGCGGGGATCACATGGTGGCCAGCGACGCCATCTACGGAGGTACCCATGCCCTCATGGAATCCCTCCTCCCCCAGATGGGCATCACCACCACCTTTGTGGACATTGCCGACCTGGATGCCGTGGAGGCCGCCCTCACCCCGGCCACCCGGATGATCTACACCGAGACCATGGGAAACCCCACCCTGAAAATCGCTGACATCCCGGCCCTGGCTGCAATTGCCAAAAACAAAAACCTAAAGCTGGTGGTGGACAACACCTTTTCCCCCCTGGTCTTTTCCCCGAAAATCCTGGGGGCCGATGTGGTGATCTATTCCATGACCAAATACATCAACGGAGCCAGCGATCTTCTGGCCGGCGCCGTCTGCGGCCAAGGCGATTTCATCCAGGAGATGGCCGACTTGAACACCGGGCGGGCCATGCTCCTGGGGCCCACCATGGATCCCCGGACCGCCTTTGACATTATCCAACGCCTTCCCCACCTGCCCCTGCGCATGCGGGAGCACGGCAAGCGGGGACTGGCCATGGCCCGGATGCTTGAAAAAATGAAAATCCCCGTTGCCTATCCCGGTTTGCCCCACCACCCCCAGCATGAATTGGCCATGGAAATGGGAAATCCCGACTACGGCATGGGGGGGGTCATCGCCCTGGACTGCACCAGCCAGGAGCGTGCCGAAGCCCTCATGGACGTCCTACAAAACCAGGAAGAATTCGGGATGCTGGCCGTTTCCCTGGGCTATTTTGACACCCTGATTTCCTGCTCCGGATCCTCCACATCCTCGGAGATCGCCGCCGAGGACCAGGAAAGGATGGGATTGTCTCCGGGTCTGCTCCGGGTGGCCCTGGGCTATACCGGGGACATGGAAACCCGGCTGGAACAGATGGAGCGGGCCGTGCGCCAGGTGCTGCTGAAATAAAAACGGGGCGTTCCGCCATGGTTTCGGCAAAACGCCCCGTATTTTTTAATTGGGGATATTTCCGGGTGAAAATCAGCTACCGGATGAATCGGTTTCCAGCTTGGCCCGGAGTTGACCACAGGCCGCCAGAATATCGTCCCCCTTGCTCTTTCGGATGATGGCGGTCATATCCTTGTCCAAAAGAATCTTAAGAAAGGCATGGACCCGGTTGTTGGATGGGCGCTTGAAATCCGAACCCGGATGCTCGTTAAAGGGAATCAGATTCACCTTGGCCCGGATGGGGGCCAAAAGTTTTACCAACTTGCGGGCATGGTCGTCGGAATCATTCACCCCTTTAATAAGGATATATTCAAAGGTGATCTTGTTCCGGGGCTTCATGTTGAAC
>JAKSBM010000271.1 GCA_022361135.1 Desulfobacterales bacterium
GGATATTCCTTTCCCCAGCCCTATATTGTGAATTCCCGGGGCGGTTGGGTGGCCGTTTTTGCCAATGGATACGACAGCCCCAGTGCCAAGGCTTGCCTCTATGTGGTTCGATTGTCCAACGGTGAATTATTAAAAAAAATTGAGACCCAATTCGGAAATCCCGATTCCCTGTGCAATGGTCTTTCCACGCCCGCTTTGGTGGATTCGGACAGTGACGGCCTGGTGGATTATGCCTATGCCGGAGACCTCAGGGGGAATTTATGGAAATTCGATCTGACAGATGAAGACCCCAGCAATTGGGACATTGCGTTTAAGGATGATCAAGAATTGCCCCAACCCCTTTTCCAAGCCTCCAATGTAAACGGATATGCTCAACCCATCACCCATAAGCCGGATATTATTCTCCATTGTGCCTGGGGAAAGAAAGGCTACCTTGTTTTATTTGGAACAGGTCGATACCTGGGAGTGGATGATTTTTCAGACACTTCGGTACAAACCATATACGGAATTTGGGACTGGGCAGATGAATGGGCTGTCAGGGGAAAGAATAACCAGGAGCGGGAGACCGGTGACAAATACCTTGGCCGGCTCATGCCCCCGGTTGAGGTGAATGGTGCCTCTGTCCGGGAATTGTCCAATTTAAAGGATTTGTCCTATCTGCCCCCAGGGGCCCAATCCGCCACCCTGGTCGAACAAAGGCAGATTCACACCGACGATCCCGGTGTCCGGGTTTTAACGAACAACGCCCCCGTCTGGTATAACCGGAGTGCCGACGATGGTACAAATACATTTAATGTGGGCTGGTATTTTGATCTGCCCGTGACCCGGGAGCGCATTGTCAGGGATTTTGTGGTCCGGGGGAACGTGGCCGTCATCGTAACCTCTGTCCCATCCCAGGGGGTTTGTGAAGCCGGTGGCTTCTCCTATCTCATGGAGATTGATGCCTGCTCCGGCGGCCGGACAAATATGACCCGGTTTGATTACACCCAGGATAATGTGATTGATGCGTCCGATAATGTACTTGTGGATTCCCCCACGACTCCGGGGCAGCGGATTTCTGTGGCACCGTCGGGGCTCCGCTATGGCAGCATGATCAATTATCCGGTGATCATCATGTTGGAACAGAACATCAGGGAAAGGAAATATATTTCAACCTCCGATGGAAACATCGCAACACTTGACGAGACCCCGGAGCAGGAAGGTGTATACTCATGGAAAGAAATCAAGCAATAGCGGGAAACAGAATTAGAAGAGGGTGGCTGATAATTTTTATCCTCCTTATTTCCCATTCTTGGGCACTGGCCGACGGCATTGAATCCCTTCCCCGGATAAATGAGCCCACACCGCCGGGAGGGCCTGCACCCATACCCGGCATCCAATGGGACCATCGCTTCCATGTTACCGGGCGAATCCTCGGTTTCGGCAACGATTCCATCCGGGTGAATCGACGCCAATTTCAAAGGTCCGCAGATATCCGGTATTTTGATATGGTGGGTAATTCGTCTTTTTTTTCAAGTTTCAAACTTGGTACGCCCGTGGGCCTTATCCTGGATGGTGATTTAAATATTTTACAGCTTTGGAAATTGCCGGATACTTGAATATGGTTGGTGGGATTTGGCACGAATTGTGTATTAATAATTTAGAGTTACATTGTGGGATTTGAGAATTCAAAATTACCCAATGAGTAAATATTACCTTTGCCCGTTCCCTAAGATGTATTAAGATAGAAACAGTTCCCAACTTATCGCTAATTTCGTATTTCAATTCTCCATTCTCGGTTTCGCATTAAAATGGGAAGATTTGCTTACCCAATCGTCTGTTTCCTTGGGAAAGCCTTAATCATTCAGCAAACCAATTTATATCGCAACGGGGGGAATGCGATGAAATTTTGCAATACGGCCATGATAAATACGATCCAATTTCAATCTATAAAAAAATATCAGCTCCTTTTATATTTATTCCTTACCCTGGTTATGTCCGGGTCCGTTCGGGTTGATCCGGTTAAGGCAAATCCGAACATTTCGTTGACTTCACCAATCAACAATGCCGTCGAAAATACAGCCTATCCTTCATTTACGTTTAACACCGGTATTTCCGGGAGCAGCATTTTCAGGCTGGAAATAGAACATTCAAACGGCGTCAACGCATTTAATCCGCCGTTTTTTACCCAGACTTGCACCGGCGCCACATGTACCATTACCATCAATCGCCCCCTATCCCCTGGAGATTATCGCTGGAATGTTCGGGATTCCAATGGCTGGTTGAGTTATACCGATGGGTGGGGGTATTTTACGGTTGCCCCTTTGACTACGTATTATGGGGATGCCGATGGTGATGGCTTTGGTCGGAGCAATTGGACATGGACCGGATACCCACCGGCCCCTGCCGGTTGGGTCACCGACAGCACGGATTGTGACGATGGGGATTCAACGGTGCATCCCGGTGCCGTTGAAATCTGTGGCGACGGTGTGGACAATGATTGCAGCGGTGGTGATCTGGCATGTGACAGTGATAACGACGATGACGGTTGGGATGAAAATGGGGGGGATTGCGAC
>JAKSBM010000874.1 GCA_022361135.1 Desulfobacterales bacterium
GGCTCCCCATTTTCCCAGGATTGAGATCCATTTCATGGGATATCAATTTCCCTGTTTGGAGACCATGGCCTTTAACCGGGGACCGTTTTCCGGTGCCTTGGAGATGACGGTTTTCCATAGGGTCTCATAGGCGGTCCGGGTGAGGCGGCTGGCTTCATTTTCCGGCAGATTGATGAATTGGATGCCCGCCTTTTTAAATGCATCAAATTCCGTTCTCACCCGCTGGGTTCCCCGTTCCACGGCCAGGTGCTCGGCACTTTCCTGTACCTTTTGAATCAGGGTCTGCAGATGGGGGGGCAGTTTTTCCCAACTTTTTTTATTCATGAGCACCACATTCACGGCCATGTAAAAGGGGGTGTCCACCACATATTTGGTCACCTCGTCCCAGCCCCAGTCGCTGATGAGACCGGCCGGCCAGATAAAGCCGTCGGCCAGTCCCCGTTCCAGGGCGGTGTAAACGTCCGGGGGAGGAATGACCAGGGGCTTGGCACCCAGTGCCTTGAGGAAGTTGATGTGGGTGGGGGAGCAGCGGATGTTCAACCCGCTGAGGTCGGCACTTGCCACCGGCCGGGTCAGGTAGAGGGTAAAGGGGATGCCCGACCCCATGCGGCCCAGGTAGACGGCATTGAGCTTTTCCATGTGGCCTCGGTTCAAAAGAGCATTTACCCCCCGGCTGCGTTCCTCCCAGGGGCGTATCTGGGTGAGGCTCAGGGCATTGACTTCGGGCAGGGCCGAGATGTAATAGCCGTCGGTGGTGAATACCATGTCCACCACATGGTTCCGCAGGGCTTCCACCTGCTCCCGGCCGGGGATGACTTCGGGGCCGCCCATGTAATCCACAATTAATTCTCCGGGGTATTCCTGGGCCACCCGGGCCTTGAGCATATTGAGGAATTGGGTGAAATTCTGAACCTCGAAAACCGTCTGGGGCCAGGCGGATACCGCTTTGATCTTGTACGGTTTGGCCATGGCGGCCTGGCTGGAACAGAGGATGATTAATAAGAGAATGGGGATGATGGCCTTGGGAAATGTGCGGGATGGTTCCATGGGTGCTCCTTTTTCTTTTACAGGGTTAAAAGGAAAAGCAGGCTAAGATATAGCTAAAAAATAACTACAACGGCGACAATACTACCAGATTCCCTGTCAAGTCAAGCGCCATTCATTTCATTTGCACACTCTTTGCACATTGACTCCATTTTCCTTGCACAGGTCTGGTGCAGGATGAATTCCATGGACGGGCATTGAAGATCTGTCCCAACAACATTAAGATAACGGAGTAACGATGAGACACTTAAAACGTATGACCCTGTTGGCCCTGATTTGCCTTGTGGCCCTGGCAGGTACTGTCCAGGCCGAATCCAATGACCGCGATGACCATGATGACGACAGGGTCTCATTGGAATTGACCCAGGCCCAGACCCAGCAGGTGTTGAAATCCCGGACCCGCCACATGGAGATCATGGTGGGGCTTGAAGCCGACCTCCAGCGACTGATCATCAAGGAGAAGGAAATCATGGATTCCCCGGAATTGGATTTGAAGCGGTTGAGAACCGTGGTGGCCGACCAGGGGGACGTCATGGTCAAGATGTCCATGGTCGAGATTGATGCCCTGGAGGATTTAAAAACCATCCTGGGCCCGGATACCTGGAAGGCCTTTGTGGGGTTGCTGGACGAGGCCGAAGAATGCGAGGACTATTTTGAAGACCACCCCGGCATGGCCGAATTGTCCCGGGAAGAGTCCCATTTCTTCTCTCGCATGGACTTTGACAGCATCCACATGGGCGGCCCGGAGCTGGACATGGAATTGTTTTATCACCACCTATTAAAATAACCCGGTGCCTGCCGGTCCCCTGGGGCCGGCAGGCCATGACAAAGGACAATTCATTTGAGATTCAACATCGGCACCAAGATGTTCATGATCCTGATGGCCAGCTTCACGGTCCTCATCACCGGTCTCCTTTTTTTCACCCTTTTTTCCTTTGAAACCGGCTTCACCGGCTATGTGGAAACCATTGAGGACCATAATCTGGAGCGGCTGGCCAACCGTCTCGGACGCCTTTATGCGTCCGAGAGGGGCTTTGCCTTTTTGGAAAAAGAGCCCGAACAGGCCATGGCCCTGGAGGATATCCTCTTTTCCGGATCTGAATTTTACACCGAAGAAAGCCATGTGGGAGAAGAAGACCACGACGATTATGAGCTTGAACCGGTCTTTTTCATTTTGGATGCCGCGGGTAAACCGGTTTTCGGCAGTCCCGATCCCCATTCCGTGACCTTGCCCATCCAGGTCCAGGGCCGGGAGGTGGGCCGGGTGGGGGTGGTGGATTTCGATGCCCTGGCAACGGCGGATTTCATTGCCGACCAGACCCGGGTCATCGGGGCCATCGGCTTGGCTGCCTTGGTGATTTCCGCCCTGGGGGCCTGGGCCGCCACCCGCCATTTCCAGGGGCCGGTGAAGCGTTTGGCCCGGACCACCCGGGAGCTGGCTTCGGGCAACTACCATGCCCGGATTCCAGTCCATTCCCGGGACGAGTTGGGGGATCTTACCCGGGACGTCAATGCCCTGGCCCAAAGCCTGGAGGAGGGTGAAATGGCCCGGAAACAATGGGTGGAAGACATTGCCCATGAATTGAAGACCCCCCTGACCCTCATGGGGGGGGAATTGGAAGCGGTGCGGGACGGTATCCGGGAGCTGGGGCCGGAAACCCTGGATTTGCTGGAGGCGGACCTCACCCGGCTCCGGGCACTGGCCCGGGATCTCACCACCCTGTGGCAATCGGAATGCGGGCCCCAGGGCCTGGATTTGGAACCCCTGGACATGGCCGATTTGCTAGCGGCTTCCCTGGAAAAATTCAGCCCGGAATTCAAAGCCCGGTCCATGGATGTGGATGCCCCACCCCCGGGGATCATGGCCGTGGACGGGGACGCCCGCCGTCTCGGCCAGGTTTTTGACAATCTCTTTGCCAATTGCTTGAGGTATACGGATTCCCCCGGCCGGATCCAGATCCAATGGGAGAAAACTGAAAAAAACATCGGTCTTTGGATCCAGGATTCTGCGCCGGGGATACCTGCCCGGGAGTACGACCGGATTTTTAAACGGCTTTACCGGGTGGAACCCTCCCGGAATCGAAAGCTGGGCGGCACCGGCATCGGCCTGGCCATCTGCAAAAATATCATCACCGCCCATGGGGGGACCATTGTCGCGTCGGCCTCCCCCCTGGGCGGATTGTCCATCCATCTGGAGTTACCCATAACATGAATACCCATATTCTCATTGTGGAAGATGAAGAGCGCCTGGCCCATCTCATGGGCGATTACCTGAAACAGGAGGGATTCCAGGTCCACTACCTTTACACCGGTGACGCGGTGATTGACCGGGTCAAGGCCGGGGCGGTGGACCTTATCCTATTGGACACGTTGCTGCCGGGTCGGGACGGCCTGTCCATCCTCAAGGAATTGCGGGGCTTCTCCGACCTTCCCGTCATCATGGTCACGGCCCGGACCGAGGAGATCGACCGCCTTTTGGGGCTGGAAGCCGGGGCCGATGATTATGTGTGCAAGCCCTTTAGTTTCCGGGAGGTGGTGGCACGGGTCAAGGCGGTGCTCCGCCGCAGTGGCGCCGGTCCATCTTCCCATGGGGAGGGGGGGCTGATTTTGGATCCCCGGACTTCCTCGGCCCGGCTCAATGATCAATCCGTTCCCCTCACCGTCATTGAGTTCAAACTCCTCCAGGCCCTGGCCGCCCGGCCCGGCCACATCCTTTCCCGGGATCGGCTCATGGATCTCATCTATCCCGACGGTCGCATCGTTTCGGACCGGACCATTGACAGTCACATCCGGAAGCTGCGGGCTAAACTTTCCCCCCTCCATCCGGGGCAACACCTGATCCATTCGGTGTACAGCGCCGGTTATAAGTTGGAGCTGCTGCCCATGGAATCCATGTGATTCCCTGCCCTCCACAGGGTAAACACGACCCCTGTTTTTTATTTTTGGAAAAGAAAATCCATCCCATCCCCCGTTCGGGGGATGACGCCCCCCTTTAAATCTGGCAAAGCTTGCAACCAGGGCGGAAATTCGCCATAACACGGTTGATTAACATGAGGAGGTTGGAATGTCTGAATTTGCCAATGCCATGGAAGTGTTTAAGCTCCTGGATAAATCCAATTGCCGTGCCTGTAATGAGGCCACCTGTTTGGCCTTTGCCTCCAAGGTTTTTTTGGGGCAGAAGGCCCTGGGGGAGTGTCCCCGCCTGGAGGGGATGGAAACGAAGCTGCGAAGTGAAGCACCGGAAAGGTCGGACATGGGGATCCCGGACCTTTGGGAAGAGGTCCTGGCCCTGGATTGGGAAGATGCGGCCAAGAGAACCGGAGGCCGGTTCAAAAATAATCGGCTGGAATTACGGGTCCTGGGAAAACCCCTGGCCCTGACCCGGGACCAACGCTTTGTCACCGATATCCACGCCAAGCCCTGGATGAACAAACCCATCCTGGAATATGTCCTCCATGCCAAGGGAAAAACTCTGTCCGGGGAGTGGGCCGCCTACCGGGATCTGCCCGGAGGCCGCGAAATGGAAGGCCTGTTCATCCGCAGGGTCCATGCCCCCTTGAAAAAGGTGGCCGATGCCCATCCCAATCTCTTTGGGGATTTGGCCCGGCTGTTCAGTGGTCGCCGCACCGATGGCCTCCAGGGGGCGGATATCGCCCTGACCCTCCACCCCCTCCCCCTGCTGCCGGTGACCCTTTGCTATTGGAAGGCCGAAGACGGCATGGATTCCGACCTCGTGCTTTTGTTCGACACCAGTGCCGGAGACAATGGGGGCTTTGATGTGGCCTTCAGGCTGTCGGCGGGATTGGCTCGGATGTTTGAGCTTTTGGCCGAGACCCATGGCTTTGTTGAGGTGCCCTGATTTCGGGATCGTCACGGGACGGCCGGGGCAGATTTTGACTGACGGCCATGCCGATTTCGTCCAGGGTGTAGGGCTTTTTCAGATAACAGCCCGCTCCCATGGCCATGGCCTGTTCCACCTTGCCGGTTTTGGAAAACCCACTGACGATGATGGCCTTCTGGTCGGGCTTGAAGGCCAGGACGCGCTGGAAGGTTTCCAGGCCGTCGATGCCGGGCTCCATGATCATGTCCAGGACCAGGAGATCGGCGTGGGATTTTTTCAGGAATCGGATGGCACTTTCCCCGTTGCCGAATGATTTGACCCGGTATCCCAGTTGAACCAGGGCATTGGTGGTGATTCGCCGTTGGCTTTCCATGTCGTCCACCACCAGGATGGTTTCCCCGTTGCCCCGGGGGAGGGGCGCGGTGGGTTTTATCTCCTGGATGGTTTTTTCCTCCTGGGAGGCCGGAAAGTAAATGTCAAATCGGGTGCCCTGTTCGGCATCGGAGTTTACGTCGATGTACCCATAGTGGTCCTGGACCGTTCCCCAGACCACGGCCATGCCCAGGCCGGTGCCGCTCCGCCCCATGACCTTTTTGGTGAAAAAGGGTTCAAAGATCCGTTTGATATCCTCCGGGGCGATGCCGCAGCCGGCATCCTCAACCCCCAGGACCACGTATTGGCCCGGCTGAACCTGGTCATATCCCTTGATGGGGTCTTTCAGGAATTGATTGGAAGTGGATATGAGGATCCGTCCGCCCGTGGGCTGGGCCTCGGCTGCATTGGATATCAGATTCATTATGGTTTTCTGAAGGTGGATCAGGGAGCCTTCAATGAGGGCCGGGGGCCTGGCCATGAGTTCGGTGACCACTTCCACTCCGGGGTGATAGGAGAGAATTTTTTTGCATTCCGGTGTATCCAGGAATTGTTCCACCAGGGTGTTGAGGTCCACGGGTTCCCGTCGGGTCACCCCCCGCCGGGAGAGGGTGAGTAGATCCTGGACAATTTCCGTGGCCCGCAACCCGGCCGCATGGACCAGTTCCATGGACTTGGCCATGGAGCTTCCCTTGGGCAATTCCATGAGGAGGAGTTCGGGGTAGGTGACAATGCCCGAAAGAACATTGTTCAGGTCGTGTGCCACCCCACCGGCCAGCATGCCCAGGGCTTCCATCTTCTGGGAGCGGGTGAGCTGTTCTTCCAATTCCTGCTTTTTTTCCATCATCTGCCGGGTTTCTGTGACATCCCTGCAAATTCCCGTGACCCGGATGGGCTTTCCCTGGGAATCGTAGACCAGCCTGGCATTGATGGAGGCGGCCTTTTCATTCCCATCCCGGTCAAGGATGACAATATCGTGGTTTAAAATCCTGCCGTTGGCCATGAGTTCCGAAAGGAAATTCTTCCGGTTCCGGGACTGGCGGTGGAAGATGGTGGTGTCCCGGATGATGAGTTCATTGGCCGTATATCCGCAAAAGGCCTGGATGGAGGGGCTCAGGGTGAGGAAGTGGCCCTTGAGGTCGGTCTCAAAATAGATGTCCATGATGTTTTCAAAGACATGGCGGTATTTCTGTTCCGAGGCCTTGAGTTGGGTCAGGGATTTGTGGAGGCCGCTGAGGATCACGGTGATGAGGATCACCGATTGGATGCTCAACAGCATGAAGCTTACACTGATGATTCCCCAACGGTAAATGGATTCCCCATTGGCCAGGTGCCAACTTCCGAAATGGAAACCGCTGATCAGGCCGTTGACCTCCAGGTACATGAGGATGCCAAAGCCCACAAATGAACTGAGGTTGAGGCATAGGGCCATGATGGTGTACCGCAATTCCAGCAAAAGGCTGACCACCAGGGGAAAGAAAAAGAGATAGATCAGCCCCACCCCGTATGGGCCAAAGGAGAGGATGACTTCCACCCCGATGGCATAGGGGATAAATGCCGTACCAAAGGCCCTGAATCCATAGGAGAGATCCTGCCGGGCAAAGAGGTATATCAATGCGCCAAAGGCCAGGGTGTTGAACACGGCCTGGATCCAATGGCCGTTCAGGGTCAGAACAATGGCCGAGGGCAACCATATGGCCAGGCCGACGAAGATGCCGAAGAGGAGAAGGGTTAAAAGGACCTTTTCCTTCCAGTACTGGATATCGTCGGTGGGGGAAAGGGATTGGGGCGCTGTGAGCTTTTTATATATTCGCTTTAGATTCAGCATGATTGGGGATCCTATCATGTTTTTTTTTTGCTTGCCAAGGTGGAATTTCAGTGAATGTGAATATAATTCCTGAATTGGGCCGGCCCTGTGGATGAAACCAAAACTTGGAAATTCCCCTTGTATTTATCCAGGGATGGGCGTTTAATCCCCAGTCTGAATTGAGGTTTCAGAACGTATTGGGGAGGAATTGGGCCGGGCCTTGGCGCTGTATACCCAAGCCCTGGAATTCAATGCATCCCTTGAACGGAGGGGGGCGTGGCAACTCAATACGGCAACATGGGCATCATCCAAGGGAAGTGAGGGGATCTGAATAACGCGTTGGATCTCAACTTCAAGTTGGGCTGTAGGTGTCCATCCAATATTTGAACATGGGCCTGACCCCTGAGTTTGGCAAGCTTGGGCACTGGATGGTGGATATTCTCCCGGACCTTTCCACCCCCGGGGAACCTTCCTTTCGCCCTGGTAATCCTCCCCCCGGCTCTCCCCCGTCCCCGGCCGTCGCCCTGGGGAATTTTGTCCGGGCCTATGAATTGACAGGGGATTGGCCCCGGCGGCATTGGATGCCCTGATGGTTGCCCGCTAATGGGCAGGGGGGAATTGTTCTTCCCCCTTTTTTGTTTTTTAAAAGCGTTTGGGGTGAGAAAATAGGGATGGTGGAAAAACTCCTTTGGGTGAATTTTCTAATATTATAGATGGTTCTCTGCCTTGGTTGTTGTTCTCCTTTACTTGTTTTTTCGCTTTTTATATTGACCCAGGAAAACACAACTGGTAAGACCTCTTACCAATAGCATCCCATTTTTACACCTGTTCAGGGAGGTTTCAATGCAGTCCGTACCCACACCGGTCAAGCCCGCAGTCCATGCGGAACAACAAATCATGGAAGCCATTCTGGACGGGCGGTGGCCCCCGGGGCACACCCTGCCGGCGGAGCGGGTTCTGGCCCAGGAGCTGGGCGTCACCCGGCCCACCCTCAGGGAAACCCTCCAGCGCCTCGCCCGGGAGGGCTGGGTCACCATTGCCCACGGTAAGGCCACCCGGGTGAACGATTATCTGGCCACCGGGGGATTGGGGGTGTTGTCCACCCTGGCCCGGTTCGGGGGACACCTTTCCCATGCCATGGTGAAAAATCTCCTGGAAGCCCGGATCATCCTTTTACCCGGGGTGGCACGAAGGGCTGCAGAGCAGGATCCCACGGCCCTGATCCAATACCTGGAACAGCGGCCCGAAAACACGCCCCAGGCCATGGTCGCCTACGATTGGGAGCTTCAGCTCACCCTGGTCCGGGGGGCGGGCAATCCCATCCTGAACATGATTTTCAATGATTTCACCCCCATGTACCAGCTCTGGTGCGAGCCCTATTTCCAGGTGGAGGCGGTTCGCCAACGCTCCCTGGTTTACTACGAGGAGCTGTATCAATGCGTAAGGGCGGGGAGGTCCCCCGCGGGCATGGTGGAAAAAATGATGGAGGAGGCATTGGCAGAATGGAATCAAAACCAATGAATATTCGATCCTTGAATCGCCGGTACGATCTGGTCATCGCCGGGGGCGGAGCCACCGGGGCCGGGGTTTTCCACATGGCCGCCCAATACGGATTCCGTCCTTTGCTGGTGGAGGCCCGGGACTTTGCCTGGGGCACCTCCAGCCGTTCGTCCAAAATGGTCCACGGGGGGCTGCGTTACCTGAAGCAGGGGCGGTTCAGCCTCACCCGGGCCGCAGTGCGGGAGCGCCAAGCCCTCATGGCCGACTATCCCGGCCTGGTCACCCCCCTGCAATTCCTCATGCCCCTCTACGGGGACCACGGTCCCTCCCGAACCAGCATGGAGGTGGGGTTGACCCTTTACAGTCTCATGGCCCAAAAGCGCCAGCATTGCCATGTTCCCATCCCCCGCCTTTTGGAAATTTTTCCCGGGCTGCGGGAGGAAAAATTAAAATTGGGCCTGGGATTCATGGATGCCCAGGTGGATGACGCCCGCCTGGTGTTGCGGTTGATCCAGGACGGTAGGGCCATGGGGGGGCACGCCCTGAACTATGTCCGTGCCCGGGCCGTGGAGCGGAACCTCCGGGGGGAGGTCCAGGGGGTGGAACTCCAGGATACCGAAACCGGGGCCACCGCCTTTGTGGAAACCCCGGTGATCATCAACGCCACCGGCCCCTTTGCCGAAAAACTCCATCCCTGCGGGGTAAAGGGGTGCCACATCCGGCCCCTGCGGGGAAGCCACCTCATCTTCCCCCGTGAAAAACTCCCCCTGGACCGGGTCCTCTCCTTTTTCCATCCCAGGGATAACCGGGCGGTCTTCCTCTTTCCCTGGGAGAACACCACCGTGGTCGGCACCACCGATGTGGACCACCAGTGGACCGGCGACGGCTTTAAAGATCCAGCCATTGGCACGGAGGAGGCTGCATATATCATGGAGGGCATGGATTTCATTCTACCGGGACACGGGCTTTCCCCGGGGGATTGCAGGGCTTCCATGGCCGGGATCCGGCCCATCCTGAGCCGGAAAAAACAGACTGCGTCCAAGGAATCCCGGGAGCACGGGGTCTGGGAGGAAAAGGGGCTGGTCTCCATCACCGGGGGCAAGTTGACCACCTTCCGCCTCCTGGCCCGGGACGCCTTAAAGGCCGCCGCCTTTTATCTGCCCACCCCCCGGCGGTCCCCCCGGCAGCGGGATGCCTGGCTCCGGCAGGAGAACCATCGGCGCAGGGCAGAGGCCCGCTCCTTTTATGAAGATCCCACGGCCGGGCTTTCCGGGGAACTGGCCCTCCGCCTGTCCGGGCGCTTTGGCCCAGCAGCCCCGGAGATTTTCCAGGCCCACGATCCCAGGCTTTGGTCCCCCATTGCCGACACCTGTATCTCCTGGGCCGAACTTTGCCACGGGGCGGGCCAAGAGGATGTCCGTCACTTGGAGGACCTCATGCTCCGCCGGGTGAGACTGGGGCTTTTCCTGCCCCGGGGTGGCATGGATGACATGGATCGGATCCGGGAGACCATTGCCCCCCATCTGGATTGGGATGCCCAGCGGTGGGAAGAGGAAATTCAATCCTATGAAAAATTGTGGGAATCGGCCTATGCTCCACCGGTCCATCCCAAGGGAGGCTGCCATGGGGCTTGATCCCACACTTTTGGCCGTGGATTGCGGCACCCAGAGCCTCCGGACCCTGATTTTTTCTTTAAGTGGAGAACCCCTGGCCCGGGCCCAGGTGGAATATCCCCCCTATGTCAGCCCCAGGGGGGGCTGGGCCGAGCAGGATCCCGAAACCTACAGCCGGGCCATGGCCCAATGTATCCAACAGCTCAAGGCGGAACACGGACACGCCTTTGCCGCCCTGGCCGGGGTGGGGATTACCACCCAGCGGGCCACCATGGTGAACCTGGATGCAGAGGGGCGGGTGTTGCGGCCGGCCATTGTCTGGCTGGATCAGCGCCGGGCCCAGCCGGTATTTGGCCGGTCCGGTCCTTTGAAATGGGGGCTTAAGGCTTTGGGGCTGTCCCAGCGTTTGGCCAAGGTCCAGGCCCAGGGGAAGGGAAATTGGATTCGCCAGAACCAGCCGGAAATCTGGGCGAGCACCCATAAATATCTCCAGGTATCGGGCTATTTGAACCATTACCTCACCGGTGAATTTGCCGATTCCATTGCCTCCCAGATCGGCCACCTTCCCTTTGATTATAAAAAACAAAAATGGGCCGGTCCCCTGTCCATCACCTCCCGGATTTTTCCCGTGTCCCGGGCCAAGCTTCCCCGTTTGGTCCCCCCGGGGGAGATTTTGGGACGGGTGACGGCCCGGGCCGCCGAAAATACCGGGTTGCCCCAGGGGTTGCCCGTGGTGGCATGTGGATCGGACAAGGGCTGCGAAACCCTGGGGGCCGGGGTGGTGGATCCCACCATGGTCAGCCTGAGTTTCGGCACCACGGCCACGGTTCAGACCAATTGCCGGAAGTATTTCGAAGCCCTTCCTTTAATGCCCCCCTATCCCTCGCCCGTGCCCGGCCACTACAGCCCCGAGGTGGAGATTTTCCGGGGCTTTTGGATGATTTCCTGGTTCAAGACCGAGTTTGCCCATGCCGAGGTGGCCCGGGCCCGGGAATTGGGAGTGGCCCCGGAATCCCTCTTGGACCATTGCCTGAACCGAACGCCGCCGGGGGCCCTGGGCCTCATGACCCAACCCTATTGGAGCCCGGGGCTGGACCACCCCGATGCCAAGGGCGCCATGATCGGTTTTGGGGCCGATCACAACAGGGACCATGTTTACCGGGCCATCATCGAAGGCCTAGGGTTTGCCCTGCGGGAGGGCATGGAAACCATTGCCGCCCGGGGGGGAACCCCACCCCGCCAGGCCGCGGTCTCCGGCGGAGCTTCCCAGAGCGACGCCATCTGCGGGATCACGGCCGATATATTTAATTTGCCCATGGTCCGGGGACGGACCCACGAGACCAGTGGCCTGGGCGCCGCCCTGCTCACGGCCGTGGGCTGCGGCCTCCACAAGGATCTGAACCGGGCCGTGGATGAGATGACCGCCGTCACCCGGGTCTTTGAGCCCAAGCGGGAGAATACCGAGATCTACCAGGCCCTTTACACCCGGGTGTATAAAAAAATGTATGCCGCATTGGCCCCCCTTTACAGAGACATTCAAGAGATTACAGGATATCCGGAAAAATGAAAAAAGACGCTATGCCAGACCCCAGCTCCTCCCCCGAATTCATGGAAACCCCACCGGCACCGGGCTCGTTCCGGTCGGTCTTTAAATGGGGGGACCCCGAAGCCTTTAAAAATCCATCCCAGGGATTTCTTTCTGTGATCCGGAAATCCCTGGGGCTTACGGATAAAGATTTCCAGACCATGGAGGACATTGGAGAGGGGGCCGTAAATTCCCAGACCCTTCCCAGCGCCATCACCCCGGAACAGAAAGGAACCCTGGAACGGATGGTGGGCAAGGAGAATGTCTCCACCGCCCTCTACGATCGGGTATTCCATTCCTCGGGCAAGGCCATGGAGGACCTTTTCCACCTGCGCCGGGGAAAAATCCAGGAGATCTGCGACCTGGTGGTCCACCCCCGGAACAAGGCCGATGTCAAAGCCTTGGTTGCTTTTTGCCACGACCAGCGCCTCCCCCTCCATGTCCATGGGGGCGGCTCCTCCGTGACCTTTGGCCTCTCGTGTCCCAGGGGGGGGATCACCCTGGTCATGGGAACCCACATGAAACGGCTCATCCGTTTCAATGAGAAGAACCAGACCATAACCGTGGAACCGGGCATGACCGGCCCGGAATTCGAATACCTCCTCAACAACGCCCCCCGGCTTTTGGATGCCGGTGCCGCCTACACCGGGGGCCATTTCCCCCAGAGTTTCGAGCATTCTTCCGTGGGGGGCTGGGGCATCACCCTGGGATCGGGCCAGGCCTCTTCTTATTATGGGGATGCCGCCGATCTGGTGGTGAGCCAGGAATATGTGACCCCGTCCGGGGATTTCGTCACCCATGACTGGCCGGCGGCCGCCGACGGCCCACGGATCAATGAGATCATGAAGGGGAACGAAGGCTGCTTCGGGGTGCTCACCGCCGTCACCGTGAAGGTTTTTGAATACTCCCCGGACACCGCCCGTCCCTTTTCCTTCATGTTCCCGGATTTTGAATCCGCCGTGGAGGCCGGGCGTCGCATCAGCCAGGGCCGCTTTGGCATGCCCGCCATCTTCCGGATTTCCGATGCCGAGGAAACCGATGTGGCCCTGCAGATGTACGGCTTGGACAAGGGGATTCTCAATCGGGTGCTCCAATGGAAGGGATTCCGGCCGGGGAAACGCTGTCTGGTCATGGGCCAGGCCGAAGGAGAAAAGGGGTTCAGTCGCCATGTGGCCGCCCGGGTGAAGAAAATCTGTAAGCAGAACCGGGGCATGTCCCTCACCGGCTACCCCATGAAAAAATGGTACAAGGGGCGATTTTCCGACCCCTATATGCGGGATGCCCTCAACGATTACGGGGTCCTCATCGATACCCTGGAAACCTCGGTGACCTGGGAGAGCCTGCCCCGGGTCTATGAACAGGTCCGCACTTATATCAAGGCCCGGCCCGGGACCATTTGCATGACCCATGCTTCCCATTTCTATGCCCAGGGCACCAACCTTTATTTTATCTTCATTGCCAAGATTCCGGACCTGGAGGAATTCCGGGCCTTCCAGCGGGGCATCATCGATTGCATCCAGGGTGCCGGGGGCAGTTTGAGCCACCACCACGGGGTGGGCCGGATGATGGCCCCCTGGATGGAAGTCCACCTGGGCTCGGTGCAGATGGGGATCCTCAGGGCTGTAAAAAAACAGCTGGACCCCCATGGCATTCTCAACCCTGGGGGATTGGGCTTGTAAGTCCGAAGGCCGGCCCGGCACATCCCCGGGCCGGCCTCTGTTTGTTGGTATGGGGTGGTTTGGGTCGCTTTGGGTGGGAATCTGTTGTCCCTTCTATGAATTCTGCCCTGGTTTTGTTAAGGTGGCTGATTTTTGGAAGGGATATCTATTTTGTTCAAACGCCTGAAGTTCGTGATCTACACCCGCCCCTTTATCTGCCTGGCCTATTACATCATCCGGATCTATTCCCTGACCTTCCGCCTGAAGGTGGAGAACGAGTCTGCCTGGATGGCCCTGGTGAAAACCGGGAAACGGCGGGTTCTCCTCTGCACCTGGCACCAGCAGTTCTTTGCCGCCATCAATCATTTTAAATCCTACGGCCCCCTCAATCCCGGAATTATGATCAGCCAGAGCAAGGACGGTGAATTGATTGCCGGGGTGGCCAATCGCAATGGATGGCGCACGGCCCGGGGCTCCTCATCCCGGGGAGGCAAGGCCGCCCTGTCCGCCATGATCGACCATGTCCGTTGCCACGGCTTTGGCGCCCACATCCCCGACGGCCCCACCGGTCCCATGGGCAAGGTGAAACCCGGGGTGATCAAGCTGGCCCTGGACACGGAGGCATTGTTGGTCCCCTTTTATGTGAAAGCCGATGATGCCTGGTATTTTAATTCCTGGGACCGGTTCATGCTCCCCAAGCCCTTTTCCCGGGTGCGAATTGTCTATGATGCCCCCATTGAATTGGACCCGGAAGTCGATTTTGAAACCCTTCGGCAGAACCTGGAGGACCAGATGGCCCCCGGGCTTTGCCGAGTGCCCTGATCCAGGGCGACCCCAACCCTTCTTTATTTGTTTGCGGCCGTTTGGAATTAGAATCCCGCCGGGAAGGGGGAGGCCAATTTTTTTTCCAGGGATTTCTGGGCGGCCAGGTCGGCCATGTTCCGGCGGAGGAGTTCCATGCAGTCTTCGATGGATTCCTTGGTGTTGAGGGCGTCGGGATTCTCCCGGATCCCCTTGAAAAGGGCCTGGACCACCCGGGGATCAAACCGGGTTCCCACCCCCTCCTGGATTTCCCGGATGGCCGACGGCAGATCCTTCCGGGGCATGTGGGGCCGGCCCGAAAGCAGGGTTTCCAGGGCATCGCAAACGGTGATGATCCGTGCCCCCAGGGGGATCTCTTCCCCGGAAATCCCCGAGGGGTAGCCGCGGCCGTCAAAGCGTTCGTGGTGGTTGCGGACCAGGGGGGCCATGTCGCAGAAAAAGGAGAGGGGGGCCAGGATGTCCGCCCCCAGGTCGGGGTGGCGTTTGATCTGGTCCATTTCCCTGGCATTGAGTTTCCCCAACCGTTCCAAAACCTGGTCCTGGGCCCCGATTTTCCCGATGTCGTGGAGGATGGCGGCGTGGAAGATGGTATTTACCTCCCCCTTGGGAAGTCCCAGGGTCCGGGCCGTGACCCGGGAGAGGGCGGCCACCCGGCGGGAATGGCCGTGGGTGACGGCGTCCCGGGCTTCAATGGCCAGGGCAAATCCTTCCACGATTTCCCGGTACATGGCCAGCATCTTTTCATCGTAGCCAATGGCCTTTTCCAGGGCCAGGGCCCCCTGTTCCCCCAGGGCCTCCACCAGCTCGGTTTCCGCCCCGGTCAAGGAGCGGTTCCCCATGAAATAAACAGCCAAAAGGCCGGTGTAGGGGCCGGTGATGTCAAAGAACATCCCGGTGATGGCATTGATTTTCCGCTTCCCCAGCCGCTCCAGGTCGGGGATGTCGCTATTGGCACGGGCATCCAGGATCTGGACATGGTCAGACTGCCGCTCCTTGAAAATGGTCATGAGGTCCGGGTAATCCACCTTGAGGAGGCTCCGGTAGTCAAACCCGTGGAAAATCCGGGTTTCAATGCGCCGGCTCCGGGTATCCAGAATCCAATAGATGCAGCCCTTGGCCTCCAGGGCCGTGGTAATGTTTTCCACGATGGTGGTCAGGATCTCCCGGGTGTCGTTGTTGGCGTGGATTTTCTTTGAGATCCGGGCGAATAATTTAAAATAGCTGTGAAAGTCGGGTTCCATTTTCAAGCCTCTTTGGGGTAAAGGGCCCCTGGAATGATCCGGGGGCCCTTTTTGCTTAATTGTCTTCCATCATTCCCTGGCCCAGCCGGCTGCCGGGGGGATGGAGGATGAATGTATCAAAATTGCGTCCTTTTATGGTTTGGATGGCCATCCCCGTCCCCTGGGCATATGGGGTGGGGTCGGTTTCGTCCGGGTGGGTGGGATCCAGCTTTCTCACCATCTCCACGGCCTTTGGGTTGGGCTCTAAAAAACAGATGATCCCATGGGGTTTCAGGATTCTGTGTAACTCTTTGATCACTGTGCTGCGCTGGTTTTCATCAATGTGGTGCAGGGATCCCAAAGAAAAAATCGCATCAAAGTTTTGGTCCTGGAATGGGAGCGCCAGGGCGTTCAAGGCTTTGAATTTGATTTTGTGGTTCACGCCGACCTTTTTTGCATTGTCCAGCCAATCCTGGTTGGCGTAGATGGAATCATCGTCTTCGGGTTCTCCGGTGAGGACATGGTACCCGGCCAGGGCCAGGGTAATGGCCATGCTCCCCATGCCGGTGCCCACATCCAGTATTTTGGCGTCCCGGGGTAAATTCAGCAGTTCCACTGCCGCTGCCGTATCCTCGGCGGAAAAGGAAAAACCATCACCGAGGATTTCCATCGATTGTTTCAGATCCATGGGGACTCCTTGTTTGTCTGGCGGTTAAATGACTATTGGTTGGTTTGTCCATGATGGGTTCCGTGTTTTGTATTTTTCCCATTAGGGCGTCGGATTGGCCCGGGGCAGGTTTTTCCACCCCTTTATCAGTCCGGTGATGAAGATCAGGGCGGCGATGAATGCCAGCAGGGAAAAGACCACAAATCGCGGGGCCAAGGGAATGGGGCTTTGGATGATGCCGGCCACGGCCAGGGCCTCGGGGAAGAACAGGATGCCGCGGAGGAAGAAAATTCCTCCCAGGGCCACCAGGACCCATTTCAGGCCGGGCAGGGGGCGGATTTTTCCGGCGCCGGAGAGGGCGTAGCAGCCGGAGACCGTGGCCAGGAGACTGATAGCCAGGCTGGTCCCCACAAGGACCAGGCGATCCTGGACCAGGAATTCCGGGGCCCCGAAGTAGAGGCTCAGGCTTGGGGAAAATCCAATGGCGGCTTGGAAAATGGCAAAGAAAAAACAAAGAAGGCCGGAGAGCAGAAGCAAGGGGTTGGAAGAAGTCATAGGTTTCTCCTTTCTAGGGGTTCTGAAAAAGCCACCTGGGGGAATGATTTCTCAGATCAAGAGATCCATAGCAGTAATTGGACTTTGAGTAAAGGCGTAAAGGGAATTGGTGGGCTGTGTTTATGGGGTCGGGCGGAGGGAAAGGGGATTCCTGGAGGTTTGGGATGGGAGAACTTGCGGTCGCCCCATGCAGGGCGGTTGGTTGGGTGGGAATCGGTGGCAGCGCACCGGAAAAATAAGAACCGGGGATGGCAAACGCCGACCCCGGTTTTGTTTTCAGGTTAAGGTATGGAAATTAAATCCCCCGCAAATGCCCCCGTTTGCGGCCGCATTCCATTTCCCAGATCACTCCGTAGGGATCCCTCCAATAGAAGAAGGAGACCGGGAAGGGGGTGAGCATCATGGGCGGGCCCACGTCGTCATCCTTCTCCTGGGGATCGGAGGCGGGATAGTGGACCAGTTCCACCCCGGGCTGGTCCTTGAGGTATTCAAAGGCCTCGAAAAC
>JAKSBM010000871.1 GCA_022361135.1 Desulfobacterales bacterium
CCGCTGAAAACAGGGATGCCTGCTTCCAGATGGTGATTGACGAAATCTATGCCATCAGTAAAGGCAGACCTGTAGGAAGACCCAAATAATGAAAATTGTTAAAGCCATATTCTCACCCGGAATGACGGGTTTCTTTTTCGACGACCAGGCCGCCATCAAATCCGGCGCAGAACACGACGGATTCATTTACAAGGGTGAAGCCACCACCCAGGGATTTGAAAATATCCGGGTGGCCGGAGAGTCGGTGTCTGTTCAATTGGTGATGGAAAACGGCCAGGTGGCCGTGGGCGATTGCGCCGCGGTTCAATACTCCGGAGCCGGCGGCCGGGATCCCCTCTTCCTTGCCAAAACCTATATTCCCTTCCTGGAAAAGCATATCCGCCCCTACCTGGAAGGCCGGGACATTGAATCCTTCAAGGAAGAGGCCGAAGCATTCGACGCCCTTGAAATTGAAGGGGAACGCCTCCACACCGCCATCCGCTACGGGGTCTCCCAGGCCCTTTTGGATGCCGCCGCCATTTCCGCCGGCATGGTGAAACAGGAAGTGATCTGCCGGGACTATGATCTGCCCGTGGTGACCGAAGGGGTTCCCCTCTTTGCCCAGTCCGGGGACGATCGGTATTCCGCCGTGGACAAGATGATCCTGAAAAAAGTGGATGTCCTGCCCCACGCCCTGATCAACAACGTCGAAACCAAATTGGGGAAAAAAGGGGAACTGCTCCTGGAATATGTCCAGTGGCTGGTCTCCCGGGTGGACGAGCTGAAGACCAGCCCGGATTACGCCCCCCAGCTGCACATCGATGTCTACGGCACCATCGGCATCGCCTTCGACTATGACGCCGAAAAAATGGCCGATTACCTGGTCACCCTGGAAGCGGCGGCCAATGGCCTGCCCCTATACATTGAAGGCCCCATGGACATGGGGGAAAAAGCAGCCCAGATCCAGGCCATGAAAGCCCTTATGGAAAGCCTTGAAGCCCGGAACTCAACGGTGAAGATTGTTGCCGACGAATGGTGCAATACCTGGGAAGATATCAAGGACTTCACCGATGCCAAATGCTGCCACATGGTCCAGATCAAAACCCCGGACCTGGGAAGCATCCACAACATTGTAAAAAGCATCCTTTATTGCAAGGAAAAGGGCATGGAAGCCTACCAGGGCGGTACCTGCAACGAAACCGACATTTCCGCACGGACCTGTGTCCATGTGGGCCTGGCCGCCAGGGCGGAACGCATGCTGGTCAAACCAGGCATGGGGTTCGACGAAGGGCTGACCATTGTGAAAAACGAAATGGAACGGACAATGGCATTGCTCCGGACCAAGGAGAACAAATAATGAAAAAAGAGTTTATTGTATTATCGCCCACGGCCATCCTGGGCTATGGTTTCCCCGAGGAATCCTTTTTCCGGGGACTTGAAAGAAAACCCGACCTCATCGCCGTGGACGCCGGTTCCACCGATCCGGGGCCCCATTACCTGGGGTCCGGCAAATCCTTCACCGATCGCATCGGGGTCAAACGGGACCTTCGCTACATGATCACCGAAGGGGTGAAACGCAATATCCCCGTGGTGGTTGGCACGGCCGGCGGTTGCGGCGCCCAGCCCCATTTGGACTGGTGCCGGGAGATTGTGGAGGAGATTGCAAAGGAAAACGATCTGAATTTTAAGCTGGGCCTCATCCATTGCGATGTGGAAAAGGCCACGGTAAAAGAAGCCCTGAAGGCGGGCAAGATCCAGCCCCTGGAATTTGTGCCGGAATTGGACGAAGCCACCATCGACGAATCCGTCAACATCGTGGCCCAGATCGGGGTTGAACCCATGATCGATGCCCTGGACCAGGGATGCCAGGTGGTCCTGGCCGGTCGGGCCTATGACCCCACCTGCTTTGCGGCCCTGCCCATCAAGCTGGGATACGACGAAGGACTGGCCACCCACATGGGTAAAATCCTGGAATGCGCCGCCATCGCCTCCACCCCCGGATCCGGCTCCGACTGCGTCCTGGGTTTCCTGGGAGAGGACTATTTCCGCTTGGAAACCCTGAGCGACGAAAGACGGTTCACCAAGGAATCCACAGCAGCCCATACCCTCTATGAAAAATCCGATCCCTACCACCTGGTGGGCCCCGGCGGTTCCCTGAACCTTGAAAACTGCCAATTCATCGAAGATGAAAGGGGCGTGACCGTAAAGGGCTCCGTCTTTGAAAAGGCCGAAGTCTATACGGTGAAGCTGGAAGCGGCAAAGAAAATCGGGTACCGCACCGTGAGCATCGCCGGTATCCGGGATTCCATCCTCATCAACCAGATCGATTCGGTCCTGGAGACAGTAAAGGGCCGGGTGGACGATCTTTTGAAGAAAGAGGAGATGGAAGGGCAGGTACACTTCCACGTATACGGGAAAAACGGTGTCATGGGCGTGCTTGAGCCCGACAACGTTGCTGGACACGAAATCTGCATCATCATTGACGTGGTGGCCCCGGAACAATCCATGGCCGACACCATCTGCAGCATCACCCGGTCCACCCTGCTGCATTACGGATACCCCAACAGAATCGCCACGGCGGGCAACCTTGCCTTCCCCTTTTCCCCCTCGGATATCAAATCCGGTGAGGTATACAATTTCAGCATCTATCACACCATGGAAGTGGACAATATGGACCTGTTCAAAGTAGAGGTAAAGGATATATGAAAAAGATAACCGATCTGGCCCGGGTGATCCGGTCTAAAAATGCCGGACCCTATGAGCTGACCCTGGATATGATTTTTAAGTCCGGGGAAATCTATGAAGCCATCAAAGAAAAACAATTGATCAATGCTGACAAAATCTCTGAAATCTATAAAATAGATAAGGCTAAAATTTTGGGGGTGGTCTATTTTGATCCCTCCCACGCCATCAAGGTGACCATGAAACGGGAGCTGCCCTCGGGCGCCTTCGGCGACAGTGATATTTATGGGGCCCAGCAGCATGCCCCGCTCTTAAAACTGGAGTTCGATATATAGTGGAGCGCTATTCAACGCGAATGCTAAGGGAGAATTTGATATTCTCCACCTACTACGCCCCCCGGGGACGGACCCGCCTGTACACTCTGGGAAAGCTTCTTTCCCAGAGGTACATCTCCTCCCATGACCAGTTGATCGGGGTCATCGGCTCGGAGGGGGCGGGGAAATCCACCCTGATCAAGGCCCTGTTCCCCGGGCTAGAACTAACCAACGACGATGACGGTGTCAATGTGCGGCCCACCCCCCTGTACGGGTTCCGGGAGGATGATTTTTTCTCCGGCCACACCTTTCACATCGACTACCGGTACGAATCGGCATTTCACCAACAGTTTGAAATTGTGGATGCCGTGAACCGGGCCATTGAAAGCGGGCGGCGGGTGATCATTGAACACTTTGACCTCATTTACGAGGCCCTGGGCTACAATGCCCAGATCCTCTTCGGCATCGGCGAAGAGGTGATCGTGGCCCGGCCCACGGTGTTCGGTCCCTCTCCTTTGGCCATCAAGGCGGTCTCCCACAAAACCATCAAGTATCGGCGCATGGCCCATTCCGCCGAAGACATCACCTCCATGGTTCTGGAAACCGAGTATAACTTTGAAAATCTGGTCAACCACTCCGATGTCAAGCACGGGTTTGTCATCGGTTTTGACGAAAAGCCGGACATTGATCTTAAAAAACTGGAGGCCCGGGTCCAGGAAATCATCGACCAGGATCTTAAAATCACCCCCACCCATGAAAACCATATCAAAATCGGTGACCATGAGATGATCTGCTCCGGGGTGAGAACCCATGTGAAATCCTCGGGTAAGATCCAGGACTTTAAGTTGAAAAAAGAGTTCACCTTTGACCCCTACACCAAAGAGTATCTGCTCATCGGACGGGTGGGACCCAAAGAGGCTGCAGGATTTGAAAATATCGTCCTGGAGCCGGAGACGGAATAATGCCCCATATTATTGAGAAACACCTTTGCAAATACACGGCAAGTGCGAAGGGTGTTCTGCAGAACCAGAGGCTGCTCGCGTATTCTTTGCTTGTTGATGAACAACTGTGTTTTAGCTTACGTCA
>JAKSBM010000842.1 GCA_022361135.1 Desulfobacterales bacterium
CCATTTCCCGTACAAAAACCAGGGCCAACTATTTTTTTCTGGTTTTTTTAATGGTTAAACAAATATTGCCGAAGAAAATCAAAAAGGCGCCGGCCCATCCCGCCGGGCCCAGGCTGGGGTCCATGGCGATGAAGGGGCCGAGGATAGCCGCCAGGAGAATGCGGGTGGAGGAAATGATACTCCCCTCAATGGGGGTGACATATTTAAATCCCGTGGTGAGCAGATACTGCCCCACAATGGCAATGGCCGAACAGAAGAAAAGATAATAAAGTTCTTCCATGGAGGGCATGCGCATTTCATGGAAAAAAAGGGCAAAGACCACCAGCCCCCCCAGGGTAAACATGACAAAGAGAGTGGTCTGGGTGTCGTGGACCTTGCGGGAAAGGTTCAAATACATGATGGCCACCCCGGCACTGAGCCCCGAGCCCAACCCCCAGACGGCGTTTCGGTCGAACTCCAGCTCCCCCGGCCCAAGGATGAGCATGACCCCGGAAAAGGCCACCAACACGATGAAAGCCACCCACTTATCCCGCTGATCCTGGTAAAGGATCCACGAAAACAGGGCAATGAAAAGGGGGTAGGTCATGTTGAGGATATTGGCCTGGGCCACCGAGGTCAGATCAACGGCCTTGAAAAAACAATAGACCGCCATGGCATTTCCCAATGCCCGCCCCACCAGATATCGCTTTTTTCGTATCTTGATCCTTTGTCGCCCCAGGATCATCACCGTGACCACGGTTAAAAACCCAAAGACAAACCGGGCAATGGTAAAGAGGGAAGAATCAATGGAGAGTCCGGCCAGCTTGGACCATTTGATGATCACCGTGGCCAGATAAAAACAAAAGGCAGATCCGAATACCATGAGGTATCCCATTGCAGTCTGATATGGCATAAACACTCCCTGGACCGGGTGTGGGATCCATCCGCATCCGGATTAAAATTGCCAATCCCCTGTAAAATTGTTACCTTGACCCTGATCAATGACTCCGGGGATGGGCATTCCATGATTTGAATTTGAAATGGTATCCTGCACCGGGGCAGTCCCCCTCCCAGAACACCTTACAACATGGGGCTAAAGACCATAAAAAATGGAAAAAGACAACAAAAACTTTTCAGAGGAAATCCAACCCCTCAGGGATGAAATCGACCGCATTGACGGGGAAATTGTACGCCTTCTGGCCCGTCGCCAGGCCCAGGTGGACCAGGTAACGGCTCTGAAGAAGGCCCACCACCAGCCCGTCTTCCACCCGGCCCGGGAGGAAGACCTCCTTTCCCGGCTTCGGGAACAGGCCCGAAGGGCCGGATTGGCACCGGATTTCATGGAAGACCTCTACCGCCGGATTTTAAAACAGTCCAGACAGAGTCAGACCGACCACATGGGGCTGCGCCGCAAAGATCGCCGTCGAAGGGTTCTGGTGGTGGGGGGGAATGGTCAAATGGGGGCCCTTTTCGCCGATTTTTTCCAACGATCCGGCCATGGGGTGAGAATCCTCCATGAAAACAATTGGGATGAGGTGGGGAATCTCTGCGCTGACATTGATCTGGCCCTGGTCTCCGTCCCCATTGAAATCACCGGTCAGGTGGTGACACAGCTGGCCCCCCATCTCCCGGCCACGGCCATACTGGCCGATTTAACCTCCATCAAGAAGGCCCCCCTGGATCAGATGCTCCAATCCCACCCGGGACCGGTCATGGGGCTCCATCCCCTATTCGGCCCCACCACCCAGGGGCTGGAAAAACAAATCGTGGCCGTGACCCCGGGCCGGAACCCCGACCAGGGGCAATGGCTCCTGGAACAACTCAGCCTCTGGGGGGCCATCCTCGTGCCCACATCGGCCGAGGAACACGATCGCATCATGGAACTGGTCCAGGCCCTGCGCCACTTCGCCACCTTCTGCTTCGGCCGTTTCCTCCATGAAAAGGGGGCGGACATCCAGAGGACCCTGGAATTTTCCAGCCCCATCTACAGGCTGGAGCTGGGCATGGTGGGTCGCCTCTTTGCCCAGGATGCCGGCCTATATGCCCGGATCATCTTCGCCACCCCGGAACGGCGGGCCCTGCTCAAGGAGTACATTGACTGCCTCCACCGCCACAGGGAGATGCTGGACCAAAACGATCCCGAAGAATTCATTTCACAGTTCAACGAGATTGCCCAATGGTTCGGCCCCTTCAGCGGCCAGGCCATGCGGGAATCCACCTTCCTCATCAACAAACTCATTGAACGGTTTTAATTATTCTTCGGCCTCCTCCCGCTCCATCTGGATATATTCAACCAATTCCTTGAGGACAAAGTATTTGGTCATGGCCCGGGCCAACTCTTCGGCCGTGGGCGCCTGGCCCGTGATCTGGGCCACAAAATCGGACATTTTATCCACGGCGGCGGTGAGCTGGGGATCCAGTGGTTTATTCTCTTCTAGGGTCATGCGTCTTCTCCATATTGCTTAAGTTTTTTCAACAGGGTTTTCCGGGTGATTCCCAGGCGACGGGCGGCCTCGCTCTTATTCCCGCCTGCCGATTCCAGGGTGGCCAGAATGGCCCGTTCCTCAATCTTTGACAGGCGGATATTTTCCAATCCAGGGGCCATGGGCCCCGGGGAGTCGTCGGGAAGAATAAATGCCAGGTCGGTTTTGCCGATGAAATCGGACCTTGCCAGGACCACCCCCCGCTCCACCGCATTCATGAGTTCCCTCACGTTGCCGGGCCATTCATACCGGATCATGGCATCCATGGCATTGGGGGAAAAACCCTGGATATCCCTGCGGTTCTTTTTGGCAAAGCGTGTCAAAAATGCCAGGGCCAGTTCGGGGATATCCTCGGGCCGCTCCCGCAGGGGGGGAATCTCCAGGCTGACCACATTGAGGCGGTAATACAGATCCTCCCGGAACTTCCCCTCCCCGGCCATGGCCTTCAAATCCTGGTGGGTGGCGGCGATGATGCGCACATCCACCCCCACACTCTGGTCGCTGCCCACGGGGCAGACCTCCTTTTCCTGGATCACCCGGAGAAGTTTGGCCTGCATGGCCAGGCTCATTTCCCCGAGTTCATCCAAAAGTATGCTCCCGCCATGGGCGTGGACAAACTTGCCCTTGCGCTTCCTATCGGCTCCGGTAAATGCCCCCCGTTCATGGCCGAAAAGCTCGGACTCCAGCAGGGATTCGGCGATGGCGGCGCAATTAATCCGGACAAAGGGCCCCTCCTTCCGGGCACTATTGTTGTGGATGGCCGCGGAAACCAACTCCTTGCCCGTCCCGGATTCCCCGG
>JAKSBM010000044.1 GCA_022361135.1 Desulfobacterales bacterium
CGATATTCCCGCCCCGCACCCCGAAGATCCCGCACACCGCGCCGAGGATGTGGAGGAGGTAGGAGGCGAGGACGCTGCGGCGCCCCATGTAGAGCCCCAGGTCCGGGTGGACGCACCATCTCCGGGTGGTCATCAGCCGGCACAGCTCGCGTACCTCGGCGAGGGCAAGACCGCAGGTCTCCACGGCGGCCCCCACGTCGAATCCCGCAAACCACGGCCGAACCGCCTCCCAATCCGCCACGTGCCGCTCCATATAAGAGCGGTTCTCCCACCCCTCCTCCAGGATCAGGGATATCATCGCCTTCAGGAGCAGGGCATCGGTGCCCGGCCGCAGGGCCAGGTGGATGTCGGCCAGGGCAGCGGTCTCGCTTTTCCGGGGATCCACCACCACCAGGGTCCGTTGGGGGTCCTTGGATATGGCCTTCAGGACCAGGGGAGCCCGGGGCATCTGATGACTTTCCATGCCGTTCCAGCCCCAGCCCACCAACATGGGGGTTTCGTCTTCGTGGGGAATGGGGAGATGGTATTGTTTCCCCAGGGTCCGGCCATGGACCCACCAGGAACCGGAAAACTCCTGGCCCGCCGAAGAATAGAGGTATTGGGAGCCCAAACTCCGGAGCAGTCCCACCCCGAATGCCCCCTCAAAATGCCCGCCCTGGGCCGAAGCCCCCACATAGGCCAGACAACGGGGACCGTGGCTGTCCAAAAGGTCCTTGAGTTTTTCTGCAATCTCATCCAGGGCCTGGTCCCAGGAGATGGGAATGAACTCCGATCCCACCCGCTTCAGGGGCTGGGTAACCCGGTCGGCCGGGTATTGATGGGTGAGGATATTCATGCCCTTGCGGCAGACATAGCCCCGGCTCCTGGGGTTGTCCCGGTCCGGCCTCACCCCGATCATTTCATTGTCCTTCACCTGGATTTCCAAACCGCAATTCTGGGCGCAGAGTACGCACCCGGTCTTTTTCCACTCAGCTGATCCGGCCATGACGACCTCCTCCCGTCTGGGGTTGAATTCCGATGGATCCCACATTATCCCTTGTGTCGGCTTTATAAAAGGGGCATAAATGACAAAATTCAGGCAAAAACAGCCAAATACAGGGGGAAGACCATGCCCACAATTACCTTTCTGGCCGGGGAAGCCTGCATGTCCTCGGGCATCAGCGGCCTGATGGACACCTTTTCCATAGCCAACCTCTGGAACCGGACCCTTGCCCGGACCGAGGCCGACCTCTTCCACACCCAGGTGGTCTCCCGGGACGGCAATCCCGTGCGCACCCAGGAATGCATCGAGCTCCACCCCCATGCCTCCCTGGCCGACATGGCCCCCACGGATATCCTCCTCATCCCCTCCTTCCTGGGCCCGGACCCGCCCCCATCCTGGCAAAGGGTTCTGCCCTGGATCCGGGACCAATACCATGGGGGAACCCCGGTGGGCGCCATGTGCACCGGCACCTTTGTTTTGGCGGAAACCGGTCTCCTGGACGGCCGCATGGCCACCACCAATTGGCAGATGGGCAATATTTTCAAAAAACGGTACCCCCGGGTGAAGCTCCATTTGGAGGAAATCCTCACCGAGGATGCCGGCCTCTTCTGCGCCGGGGCGGCCACGGCCACCTTTTCCCTGGGACTCCATCTCATTGAACGCCACAGCTCGGCCCGGCTCACCGCCCTGGTGGCCAAGGCCCTGCTGATGGACCCGGCCCGGGAGTGCCAGTCCCCCTACATGATCTACGTTGGCCCCAAGAACCATGGAGACACGGAAATCCTGGCCGCCCAAACCCACATGGAAAAACATTTTTCCCAATCCATGGCCATGGACGAGGTGGCCCACAAGGTCTGCCTTTCCCCCCGCCATTTCAAGCGCCGATTCAAAAAAGCCACCGGGGACTCCCCCCTGGCCTACCTCCAGAAAATCCGCATTGAAACGGCCAAGAAAAAATTGGAAACCACCCTGGACACCATCAATGACATCACATGGCAAATCGGCTACGAGGACAGTTCCACCTTCCGCCGCCTTTTCCGCAAGCACACCAACCTCTCCCCCCGGGAGTACCGGGACCGCTTCATGGGAGCCGGGACCCGAAGGGAGCTGACCCGAGCATGATCCGCGCAACCAAACTCCACATCCCCCAGCCCGATCCCCGTACCCTGGTGGAGCGCCCCCGGCTCACCGCAGCCATGGAAAAAATAGATCCCCAGGCCGGACCGGTGCTCCTGGTCCAGGCCCCGGCCGGCTTCGGGAAGACCACGGCCCTGGCCCAATGGCTGAGAACCGGTGTTCCCTCACCGGCCTGGGTCTCCCTGGACCCCGGGGACAACCATCCCCGCACCTTTTGGGCCCACGTTTTCACGGCCCTGGATGGCCAATATCCCGGTAATTTTGCCCCCCTGGCGGCCCGGCTGGAGGAGGGCGGCCTGGACGGCCCCGCCCTGGCCACGGCCATGGCCAATCAGATCCACCAGATTACCCAAAACGCCCCGGGCCCCACCCTGGTCCTGGACGACCTCCACCGCATCCAGGAAAGGGAAATCCTGGACAGCCTCAACTTCCTGGTGGACCACCCCCTGGCCGGTTTCACCCTGGTCCTCTCCAGCCGGACCCGCCCCCCCATGGGCCTTTCCCGCCTACGGAGCCTGGGACGCCTCATGGAAATCACGGCCCGGGACCTGGCCTTTACCCCCCATGAAATCCAAACGTTAACCCGGGACCTTGTCCCCCCCCTGTCCCGGCGGGGACTGGATCACATTGGCCAAAAAACCGAAGGCTGGATCACCGGAATCAAATTAGCCCTGATCTCCCGGGAGGAAAATCCCGACCTTTCCCTGGAGGGCCTCACCGGCACTGCCGCCCACATTCGGGACTACCTTCTGGAAGAAGTCTTTGGCAACCTGCCCGCCCCCTTGCAAACCCTCATGGCCCGGCTCTCCATTCTGGAACGCTTTTCACCGGCCCTGTGCGACCTTCTGGGGGAGCTGCCCCATGCCATCGAAGAGATGGAGCGCCGCCACCTCTTCCTCATCCCCCTGGACCAAAGCGGCCAATGGTATCGTTTCCACCACCTCTTCCAGGAATTTTTGGCCCGGCGACTCAACCAAACCACGGATCCCGCCCCCCTCCACAGTGAAGTGGCGGAACACTTCCATACCCAGGGGCTCTTTGAAGAGGCCTTTGCCCATGCCCTGGCCGCCCACCGTCCGGAGCTGGCCGCCCGAATCATATCCCCCCGGGCCCCGGATCTCTACGCCCGGGGGGGAGACGAATCCCTGCTTCCCTACCTGAAACAATTGCCCCCTGCCGTCATCCGGGAAGAACTCCCCCTCTATTGCTACGCCGCCACCATCCGCATCTACAATGGGGAATTCCAGGTCCTGGAAGAAATGAAGGCTTTGCGGGACAATCCCCCGGCCCGGGCC
>JAKSBM010000564.1 GCA_022361135.1 Desulfobacterales bacterium
GACACCGAAGAGTATGAAAAGACCCTGAACTGGTTCTACGACCAGCGGGAAAAGACATCCCTTCAGCTCAAGGCCACCTGTGCTCCCCACTATTATCGGATCCTGCGTCAGCGGGCCCATGCCGAGGGAAAAAAGGTGACCTTTGACACCCACGGTCTGGATGCCGTCACACGGGGCTGCCTGGCCGGCACCGGATTCTGCTTCATCTCCCACGTGGGACGGGTGCAGACCTGCGGCTTCCTGGACGTCACCTGCGGCGACGTCACCAAACAGACCTTTAAAGAAGTTTGGGAAGACTCCCCGGTTTTCAATGAAATGCGGGATTTTGCCAAACTGGAAAACAAATGCGGCATCTGTGAATACAAACGGGTCTGCGGCGGATGCCGTGCCCGGGCCTACGAGGCCACAGGCAACTATCTGGATGAAGAACCCCTCTGCTCCTACGAGCCGAAGAAGAAAAGTAAGTAGCCGCTTTTTTTAAAATTAAACCCCCGGCAAATTTTTTTGCCGGGGGTTTTTTATTTGCCCCATGGCCATTGCCCCGACTCCCCATGAAATGATGGCCTTACCCAAACTTTAAATTTACTTTCCCCCGTTTCCGGTGTAGCGTACCTATTGATTTCCTATAAACCATGGGTATGCTAAATGAAATGTTCAGAAAGGGTTCATTCCCAATCCCATTTTTAGATTAAAACCGGAACCAACCCGCATTCATTAATCTCCTCCGGATTGGAGGGCAGCCGCAGTCAAATACAGGAATCCCAATGGACTTAATTCTTCAAGCATGGGGCGGTGGATTATACCTTGCCAACAAAATCCTTTTCTCCCTGGCCGAAGGCCGAAGCCAAAAGCTGACCCGAACCCTGAAATTATACGGATGGATCGCCTATATCCTGGGGGTTCCGGCCTGGGTGATCATCCTGTTAGGCAAGCACAATTGGATCGCCGCATCCATTGAAACCGGAGGCCTCCCTTCCATGCTCCTGGGCCTTTACATGGTTTACCGAAATTCCCACCAGCCGCCCCGGCTATTTGACCGCATCGCATCGACCTCCACCTATGGCTTTATCCTTTTGGGCACAGGTTACAGCCTCATGGACCACGGGGGCATCACATCCCTGGGACAATTCCTTGAAATCGGTGTCATGGCGGGCTTCCTCCTGGGCAGTTATCTTCTGGCCAAAAACAACAACAGCGGCTGGCTCTTTTTCATGGTCATGAACGGCAGCATGGCCACCCTGATGTTCATCCAAGCCAAGCCCCTGCTCTCCATCCAACAATTGATTTCACTGGGGTTCGTCATCTATGGCTATCTGCGTTCCAAAAAAATAAAAGCAACCCAAAACATTTCCAGCCAGGATGTATCGCTTCCGAAACAATGAATGGCGCCGGGGTGTCGAATCCATTTTTCCGAGGACGGACACAAAGTCCACACAGAAAGCTAACCCAATCCAAACCCGGCACAGTTAAAAATGATGGGTTATATAACCGGGATAAATGGAACAAGCCCATTGAAACAGAAACCCCAGCGGTTTTCAAAAATATGATATCAACATGGGATAGGTTCAGGATTAATCTGTTGGGCCATCCATTGGGAATCTAAAACCAACCCAATGGGAACCGTATTAAAAATAACACCATGGAACCCATCTGTTTTTTTCATAACATCCAATCATTAACCAGGGGAGAGACCAATGAAAGCCCTTATCTACAACACCTTTGGAAAACCCGATGTTCTGGAATGGAAAA
>JAKSBM010000790.1 GCA_022361135.1 Desulfobacterales bacterium
AGACACCGCCCCCACCATGCAGAAGGTGTCCAACCAGGAGCCCTGGCGCAGGGCGGAAATAAAGCCCAGGGGAAGGCCCACGGCCACGGCAATGGCAATGGCGGCAAAGGCCAGTTCCAGGGTGGGGCGGATGCGGTCGGCCAGGATCTGGGAGACATTTTCCTTGCGCAGGAATGAGGTGCCCAGATCCCCCACGGCCAGCCCCCCCAGGTAGTTGAGGTAGCGGATGTGCAATGGCTTGTCCAGGCCCCACTCCTTTTCCAATTGGGCAATGAGTTTGGGATCCGGTGCCCGGCGTTGGTCCATGGCCATGTATGCGGCATTCCCCGGTAAAATGTTCAATAGAAAGAACATGATCAGGGTGATGAAAAATATGGTGGGGATAAATTGCAGCAGCCGTTTGAGTGCGTAGGTATACATGGTGATTACCCCTTGGGTGGCCCCTCGGCCGTGGTCGGAATGTCCGGGGGGATGGGATGACGCCCATGGGGCATCCCGTTTGATCCGTCCATTCAACCGGTTGATATGCCCGGCGGCCGGAACCGCCGGGCTTTGGTCCTTAACAGCCCGTTTTCAGGTGAGTTGGGCCTATTTATTTGCCCGGGGGGATGAGGCTTCGATCCAGAGGTTGGTGAAATCCTGGAACATCATCTCCGGTGCCACCGGCTCAATGCCGTGGACCCAGGGTTGGTAGGCAATGATGGCCTTGTTGTAGTTAAAGAACCAGATGGGGGCATCCTCGTGGAGGACGGCATCGGCGGCCTTGACATAGCTCATGCGTTCCACCGGATCCATGGTGGCCCGGGCCATGGCCAACAGCTTGTCGTACTGGGCGTTGTTGTATTGGATATAGTTGCCCGAGGAGGGCAGGGTTTTTGAGTCGAATCGGGTGGCGGCGGCCAAGGGGTTGGGGCCGGATTCGATGGACCAGATATAGGCCTGGTAGTCGCCCTTTTTCAGGCGCTGGGCCAGCATGCCGCCTTCCAGCTGCTGGGGAACGACCTTAATGTTGATCTTTTTCAGGAAGGGGATGATGGCTTCCACCACCCGGACGCCGTAGGACTGGCTATTGGTGCCGATGATTTCCACGGTGAAACCGTTTTCGTAACCGGCTTCCTTCATCAGGGCGCGGGCCTTTGTCAGGTTGTATTCATAGGGGGCCAGATCGGGGTCAAAGGCCGGGGAGGAGGAGGGCAGAAAAGAGGTGGCCTTGAAGGCCTTGCCCTTGAGCAGCTTTTTAATGATGAGTTCGGAGTTCAGGGCATGGTTGAAGGCCTGGCGGACCCGTTTGTCGGTGAAGGGTTTGTAATGGGGGTTGAAGCCGATGTGGCGGGTGTACATTTCCGCCACTTCGATCATATTGTTCTGGATTTCGGGATCCTGCTGGTAGACGGCGTATTGGGCCGATCCCACCAGGTTGGCATCCAATTCCTTGGCACGGAAGGCCATGTCCCGGGCCGATCCTTCGGGCATGATTTTGTAAATCACCCGGTCCAGGTAGGGTTTGCCCGCTTCAAAATAACCGTCGAATTTTTCCAGGACGATTTCGCTGCCCTTGACCCATTTGACGAATTTAAAGGGACCGCAGCCCACGGGATGGGTGCCGAAACCATTGCCCCGGGCGTCCACTTCTTCCTTGGGCACGATGGAGGTTTCTGCTTTGTAAAAGAGGTAACCCGGCTCGGTGACGTGGTCCAGGGTGATTTCCAGTGTGAAGTCGTCGATTTTTTTCAGGCCGGAGATGGCCTTGGCAGATCCGTCCTGAACTGCGGCAGCACCCTTGACGCCCTTGATGTACATGGCACCGGAAGAGGCGGTTTCCGGTTTCATGATCCGGTTGTAACTGTAAATGATATCATCGGCAATGAGGGTGCGGCCGTTGTGGAATTTGACATCCTTTCGCAGGGTGTAGGTGTAAACCAGGCCGTCGGCCGAAGGCGTGACCGCCGTGGCCAGGTCCAGGACCGGCAGGTTGGTGGCGGTGTCCCATTTATAAAGGCTGCGATTGATGTTCAACCCCACGATGTAGTCCTGGGTGTTGGATGTGCGGTGCATGTCCAGGGAAAAGACATCCCCGCCGTAGGGAGCGCAGAAGACAAAGGTACCGCCGCTGCGGACGGCAAATGCATTCTGGCTGAAAATGAGACACAATATCAACGAAATGAGAACAACTGCTTTCTTACCCATGATTCCTCCTTCTTCACAATTAATGATGAACAACTCGAACCTGGTAACGGCAACACCGTCTGCAACAGTTTACCCCTCATCAGCTCCGGGTTTCCGGGGAAGGAAACGGCTGGAGCCGGAGATGTATGCATATTTTGATGGATCCGGTCCCAGGTATATTCAGAAGAAATATTCTTGTCAAGAATAATCATGAATAAAAATGCTTGATTAATCGGGCTGAATATTCTTTAGTGGTGGGGTCTTAATACATCCCCCCAATGGAAGGAGAATTGTCATCGCACCCCGGAAAAAGGAAAATGTGGACGTTGGATTTGAGAATCAGATCCAGGAAAGCGTGGGATTCAAGGTTCGGGATCTGAGAAAATCGGCCGGCCTCAGCTCTGTGGATCTGGCCCGGGCCACGGGGATTTCCCAGGGCCACCTCTCCAAGATAGAGACGGGCAAGGCCACCATTTCCGTGAAAGCCCTCTCCCAGATCTGTCGCCATTTCAACCGCCCCTTGAACTATCTTTTCCAGAAGGAGGAGGCCAGCTATATCCTCATGGGGACCTTGAACATCGGCGAAGGCCCGGAAAAGGACACCATTCTCTGGCTGGGGGAGGAGCTGGAACGAACCACCGGGCAGATGCTTTCCCTGGTTCGGTTGGAGGCCCACCAATTGGGAACGGTGACCAACCCCGTGGAATACCTGCACAAGGGCAGCCTCCATTTGTTCATGGACGATCTCTACCTCTTCCGGAAGTATGTGCCCGAGTTTGATCTTTTTTCTCTGCCCTATTTATTCCAGGACACGGCCCAGCATCAGTCCTTTCTGGGCAGTTCCATTTTTGAGGAACGGTTCCGGGGCCCCCTCCTGGAACAGGGGATTCGTTTTATCAATCCCCGCTGGAATTGGTTCCGGGGGGTGGAAATGACCCTGATTGCCCGGGAGCCGGTTTTTTCCCCGGAGGATGTGAAGGGAAAGCGGATCCGCATCTTTGATTCCCGGGTGTCCCGTGAATACTGGGCACAGCTGGGGGCTGAGCCCGTTTTCATCCCCTGGGAGTATACGGCCGATGCCATGGCCGACGGAAAAATCGATATTCTGCCCTCCTTTAAATCCCACATCTACCCCATGGAATTCTGTAAAAATGCCAGGTATGTCACCGAGATCGGCGGGATTCCTTCCATCGTGGGCATGGTGATGAACGAAAGCCGGTTCCAATTGTTGTCCCCGGCCTTCCAGAATGCCCTGGTCCAGAGCTGCGATAGGGCAGGGGAACGGTTTTCCAAATCCGTTGTGGAATCCAATATCCTTTACACGGAGCAGAATATCCGGGAAAACAATGCCGTATATATCAAAACCGACCTCTCCCCCTGGCAGGCCGCGGCCCAGGATGTCCAAGGGGTTTTGAAAGCCAAAGGGCTGGTTTCCGGCCGGGTGCTGGATGCCGTTGGAAAATAAGCCTCATCCATTGGGGTGTGACTTCTGTATTTGATTTTTTTTTCGGTGGATTCCGGATTCTATTTTTTAGAAAAGATATTCTTCCTTTTCTTCCATCATTCGTTTCAGGTTCAGGATGGCATGTTTTCGGGAATGGGAAATATGATTTGAAAGGATCTGGGAGGCCGTGTCCCCATCCCGGTCCATGACCGCCTCAAAAATTTTGCTGTGCTCGGTCCGGTCCGATTGTTCCGATGTGACATATTGAAGGCTGTTTTTGTATTTCAAGTGGAGCAGATCAAAGGTGGTTTTAAGGGATTGGAGTCGGATATGTTGGCCGGACAGGGAGGCCAGGGTGATGTGGAATCCCATGTTTTTTAATAATTTTTCATTGATGAAAATGCTTTTCAACGAATCCAGATAGTCCTGGTGACTCTGGCGGAGCAAGGCAATGCCTTCATCGTCAAGCCTTTGAATGGTCTCCCGGACCAGGGCCACTTCCAATTGTTCCCTGAATTTATAGATTTCTTCCACCTCGCTGAGGGTCACCGGTTCAATGTAATATCCCTTGTTGGGCTTTCTGTTGACCAGACCTTGGAATTCAAGGAATTTCAGGGCCTGGATAACCGGTGTGGCACTCATCCCCAATTTGCTTGCCAATTCCCGGAAAGGTAGTTTTTGTCCGGCCACAATTTCATTGTGAAAAAGCATCTTTTTAATTCCCACAAGGGCTTTTTGAGTGAGATCTTCCTGGGCCTTTCCTTGGTTTTTTTCAAGCTTTGTCATGGGGCTCCACATGGCTAAACAATCTTTGTCCAACCCGATTGTCTGAAGGATTTCGTATTTTCTTAAAACTGTTGCAGTGATGGACACGCTACCATAATCCCGTGGGGTTTCCCATGGATTTTTTTTATTAAAATTTCAAATTAAATTATGAAATGAAATTGCAAAAACAAATTATTGACCAAAATATTTATTTGTTATAACCAGGGTGCACAATGCGTTAAGTTCGTTTCATGCAGCCAAACAAGATACCCGAGAGTTGAGGAAGGAGATGTATGATGCAATTTAAGTCGTGTAAGTCCCTTGTCTTTATCCTGATGTTGATTGCCATGGCCCTGGGAACCGCCTGGGCCGGCAATGCCCCCCGCCACGGCGGCAGTCTGGTCTTTGTCGCCCCCTACGACGGCAGTATCCTGACCCTGGATCCCCATAAAACCAGTAAAGAGCAAGATTTTTTGGTGACCATCAACCTCCATCGCAGCCTCTATGCCTGGAGCGCCAAGGCCAATCGTCCCCTGCCGGAATTGGTCTCCGATGATATCCAAGTGTCCGGGGACGGCCTCACCCATACCTATACGTTGAAGCCCCAGATTAAATTCCATACTGGACGGACCATGACCGTGGCCGATGTAATCGGTTCCTACGAGCGGATTCTATCTTTAAAACCCGCATCTCCGGCCCGGCGTTTTATCAATGTGATTGCCGGTGCTGAAGCCTATGCCAAGGGAGAAGCCAATAGCGTTGTTGGCCTCAAGGATTTGGGAAATGATCGATTCTCCATTACATTTAGCAAGCGCATTGATCCGTCCTATGATTTATACCAGCCCGGTACGGCCATTCTTCCCATGGATGAGGTGGCTAAAAGGGGTGAAACATTCGGCAACCAGCCCGTGGGGTGTGGGCCTTTTAAGTTTGGCAAATGGGTGAAGGGTTCCGAAGTGGTCCTGGAAAAATTCAATGGGTTTTATAAGGAAAATAGACCCTATTTGGATAAACTGGTTTATAAAATCATGATGGAAAGTG
>JAKSBM010000869.1 GCA_022361135.1 Desulfobacterales bacterium
GGCATGGCATGGCCCGTGTTCACCCAAAAGGCCGTTTCACCGATGATCAATTCCTTGGGCGCCTCTTCGCAGGCCCCAAAGGTCACCTGGGCCGCCACGGCAATGCCATCCATGGCCGCTGCGTGGAAATTGGGTGAAGAGATGGCGGCAATGGCGGGCTGGGCCAAAACACGGCCCTTGGCCCGGACCACATCCAGGGTTTCAATTGGGGTGGCCAGATGGCCAAAGGCGTCGAACAAGGTGGAACGTGCCGATTCAATACTGGCCATATCCAGGTATACGTTGCGTTTAGAATTCATTTTGGATTTCCAAATTGGGTTTAAAGGGGAATGATATCCACCAGGGTATCCTTTTCCAGCCCTTCCACATGGTCACCGATTTCCAACAGACCGTCGGCGTGGACCATGGTCCTGATAAGACCGGATTTTCCCAGAACGGGTTTGGCAATGAGTCCCTCCTCACCCGGGGACAGCATCACCCGGACAAAATCCCGGCGGCCCTGGGCCGAGGCCACATTACGACTCAACCGCGCCCGGATCTGGATGGGGGATTTGGGACGAAGGCCCTGGAGGGTATGAAGGAAGGGGATCACCACCACCTTGAGGACCACCATGGCCGAAACCACCTGTCCCGGCAATCCCCAGACGGGTTTGGAACCACTCCTGGCCAAAATGGTGGGTTTACCCGGGCTCACGCTCATACCGTGAACCAAAACCTCCGTATCGGGCAGACCAGAGAGCACTTCCACGGTATAATCCCGGGTGCCCACGGAACTGCCCCCGGACAAAAGGACCATGTCGGTTTCTTCCAGGGCCCTTTTACAGGTCGCTTCCAGGGCCTTGGGATCGTCGGGAACAATTCCATAACAAATGGGTTCCCCATGGGCGGCCTGGATGAATCCGGCCAGGGTATAGGAATTGATATCCCGGATCTGCCCCGGTCTGGGATCGGTTTCAATGGGAACCACTTCATCCCCGGTGGAAATAATGCCCACCCGGGGGATCCTATGCACCTCCAATTCCGAAATGCCCATGCCCGCTGCCAGGCCGACTTCCTGGGCCCGGAGCCGGGTGCCCCGGGCCAAAACCACCTGGTCCTGGGCAAAATCCTCGTCGGCATCAATGACGTTTTGCAAAGGGGCCACGCTCTTATAGATCTCAACGGAATCTTCGTCCACGGCCTGGGTGTGCTCCACCATGACCACGGCATCGGCCCCCTGGGGCAACATTCCACCGGTGGAAATCCGAGCGGCGGATCCCGGTGCCAGACTGAAGTCCGGCACCACGCCCATGGGAATGCTGCCTTGGATATTCAGCCAGGCGGGATTCGATTCCGAAGCCCCAAAGCTGGACGGGGCCGCCAGGGCATACCCGTCCATGGTGGCCCGCCTGAATCCGGGCATGTTCCGGGGGGCAATCAGATCCCGGGCCAGGGTTCGGGAAACAGCCCGGTGCACCGGCACCCTTTCTGTTCCCAGGGCGGTGAAACTTTCCCTGAGGGCCATGACGGCCTCCAGGGATTTCACCTTGAAAAAATGATTCATTACTTAAGTGCCTCTTTGATGCGGGCCATGGCTTCCACCACGTTTTCCCGACTATTAAAGGCGGAGATGCGGATGTATTCGCTGCCACACTTGCCAAAACCGCCACCCGGGGTACACACCACGGAGGCCTTATTCAGCAGCAGGTCAAAGAAATCCCAGGAATCGCGCCCCTGGCCGTGGATCCAGATATAGGGGGAATTTTCTCCACCCACATGTTTGAATCCCAGCTCGGTCATGCTCTCCCGGACAATGGCGGCATTCCCCAGGTAACCGTCGATGAGGGCCTTGATCTGGGCCTGGCCTTCGGGGGTATACACGGCTTCCGTGGCCTTCTGCACCGGATAGGAAACCCCGTTGAACTTGGTGGACTGACGCCGGTTCCACAGGGCGTGGAGGGACATTTCAGATCCGTCTTCGGTGTAGACCTTGCACTCCTTGGGTACCACGGTATAGCCACAGCGGGTACCGGTGAATCCGGCGGTCTTGGAAAAGGATCTGAATTCCACGGCCACTTCGCGGGCCCCTTCGATTTCATAGATGGAACGGGGCAGATTTTCATCCCGGATGAAGGCTTCATAGGCGGCGTCGAAGAGGATCAAGCTCTTATTGGCCTTGGCATATTCCACCCAGACCTTGAGGTCTTCTTTGGTGGCGGTGGCCCCGGTGGGGTTATTGGGGAAGCAAAGGTAGATCAGGTCCACCGGTGTTTCAGGCAGGGCCGGCAGGAAATTGTTTTCCGCGGTGCACTCCAGGTAGACAATGCCCTTGTAACGGCCGTCCATGAATTCCCCGGTGCGGCCGGCCATGACGTTGGTATCCAGATAAACCGGGTAAACCGGGTCGGGAATGGCAATGGTGATATCCTTGGCAAAAAGTTCCTGGAAATTTCCGGAATCACACTTGGCCCCGTCGGATACAAAGATTTCGTCGGCATCCACGTCGGCACCCCGTTCCTGGAAATCATGGGCGGCAATCTTCTCCCGGAGGAAGGCATATCCCTGTTCGGGACCATAGCCCCGGAAGGTGGCGTCATCGGCCATTTCATCCACCCCCTGGTGGAATCCCTTGACCACGGCTTCGGGCAGACCATGGGTTACGTCTCCGATCCCCAGACGGATGACCTGGGCATCGGGATTGGCGTCCTGGTAAGCGGCCACCCGTTTGGCAATATCTGAAAAAAGATAGGAGGCTTTGAGTTTATTGTAATTTTCATTGGCTCTGATCATGAATTGTTCCTTTCTTTGCGACGCATACAGCGTACGGGTCTTGGCCTGTCCCCTGAGGGGTCGGGACGGCAATTCAATATAAGTCCAGATTACTTTTAGTCAAATGGAATGGAGATGTCAATCAATGAAGGGGACGAGGCCGAGGGCCGCCCTGCCATCCGCTTTAATGGATGATATGGGTCAGGCCGCAGGCACGGCAATGCGCCGGATATAATCGGGCAGACGCTGGTAGATTTCCCGGGTGAGACGGACCCGTTTTTCACTGTTCACGGTTTTCCCCGGATCCAGTCCCCGGCGTCCGGCGTCAATGGGATCGGGAAGGTGGCTCAGGGAGTCCCCCTTGGCATCGGTAAAGGGAATCAAAATGGGCCCCTTACTCTCCAGGACATAGGCCATCTGCCCGTTTTTCAAATAGACCAAACTTCCCGGGGGATGGATGCCAATACTCTTCACAAAGGCGTGGAGGATGAATTGAAGCATAGGATCTTTTTTCACATACTTCCGGAACAATTCCGTGACCGCAGAAATCTGATTCAGGGCTTCGCTGTAACTCCGTTTGGAAATCATGGCATCGTAGCTGTCCGCCAGCTTGCAGATGCGAACATAAAGGGGAATGTCCCGGCTGGGGCGATCCGTGGGGTAGCAGCCCGGCTCGCCTTCATAGATGGGCCCGTGGTGGTAAGCCACCACATTGCGCACCACGGTGCTCTGGATTTTATTCTCCTCCAGGATTTTCAACCCAAAATCATAGGAATGGCGACGGACCATGTCAAACTCTTCGGCGGTCAGGGGACTTTTTTTGTTCAACACCCCCATGGGCACGCTGGCCTTGCCGATATCGTAAAGGAAAAATCCCATGGACATTTCAGCCATTTCCTCGGGGTAATAATACCGGAAATGACCGCTGAAGCTCCCGTGCTGGCCATGGAGATCCCCCCCCTGGTGTTCGGTCAAAAGCCCCTCCACGGTGGATGAAAAGCTGTCGTTGAATTGGTGGAGCACGGCCGTGGCAATGGCGCAGACATTGATGGCGTGATTGTAAAGATATTCATTGTGGGAGAATATGGCCCGGTTCATGTAAGAAAAGGGATGGTCATTTTCCACAAGGAAACCGCTTAAACGCTCCACCTGGTCCTGGACCATGGCCACATCAAATTCGCCGTTGGTCTCGCGAATCTGGTCCAGGGCTTTTTTCAGGCAGGTTTTGGCCTCTTCATGCTGGGCCGCGGCCTCGGCCTTGATCTGGGCAATTTCCTCCAGCCGTTCCTCCACCGAATCCCTGGAACGGCCCGGAGCAGAGTGGCCGGGGGGGAGAATGGATTCCGAGCCCGGGGGCCGCCCGGGGCCGCTCACCTGGATGGGGTGGCCGTTTTCATCCCAGACCCCCCCATTGCCCATGGGTTGGATGGGAACATTGCGAATGCCATTCTCGCGGATGACCTCAAGGGGACGCACCTTATCCACCAACACATCTTTCCCCAGGAGGAGCACACCGCGGGTGTTATAAACATCCACACCGGTTTTAACCCTGCCCCCCTGTTTTACGATTTCAATGAGGTTGGCAATTGAGAGCATCCCGTCCCGCATCAGGTATGATCCTCCATGAGTTTTTGAACGCTGAGGGTGATGGCTTTGAATTCATCCACGGAAAGGGTTTCCGCCCGCCGCTCCGGTTGGATTCCGGCCATTTCCAGGGCCTGGCCCACAAAGGGTTTCTTCATGCCCATTTCCCCACCGCTCATGGAATTTTTCAAGGTTTTCCGCCGCTTGGAAAAGGCCGCCTTGATCACATCAAAAAGAAGATCTTCGGTTTTTTCGTCCAGATCCCGTTTCTGGAAAAGGTCAAAGGCCAATACCGTGGAATCCACATCGGGACGGGGAAAAAAGGCCGCCGGTTTAATATCGGCCACGTGGCGGATGTCCGCTGCATACTGGACCACGGCGGAAAGGCGGGAATAGGACTTGCTTCCCGGTGGAGACATGATGCGCTGGGCCAGTTCCTTTTGGAACATGAGATAAGCGCTTGAAATCAGAGACCGATTTTTAATGATCCGAAACAGAATCTGGGAAGAAATATTGTAGGGCAGATTGGAAATCACCACCATCTGTTCTCCCTGGGCGATTTCAGCAAAATCGGTTTTCAGGATATCCTGATTTAAAATCTGAACCGCGTTCATTCCCTCTTCCGCCAATTCTTCCTGGAGTAAAGGGATGATTCGACGATCTTTTTCCACCACGGTGACATTTTTGCTGACCCGGCATATGTGACGGGTCAACGCCCCCAACCCCGGACCGATTTCCAGCACCTTGGTATCCTCCGCGATTCCCGTCCGCTGGACAATCATGAGTGCCGTGCCCGGATCGCTCAGGAAATTCTGTCCCATTTCCTTGCCGGCAAAGAGCTTTTCCCGCTTTAATAATACGCCTGGATGTGTCATTGCTTTTATCTAATCTTTCAATACCTTATTAATAATATTCATTGTTTCAGACGAAAAATAATTACTCTGCTATTCCTACAATTTACTACTTGACTTTTGCTCCCTACAAAAGTAATTTCTATAGATAGAGATAGATTATTCTTTCGTCAAAAGATATTCAATACCCAATATTTCTCCAAGCCGTCAAGAAATAAGTTCGCGGATTTCCATTGTTTCCCCTGCGATATGCACGCGGACTGGCTTTGATATGGGGTATTAATTTGACGATCAACCCCTTATTTATCAGGAGATTTAAACATGTCGGAAAACATGGATCTTGCGAACAACTGGGAAGGGTTCATCAAGATGTTACTGCACCGGCTTGATATCCCCACCAAGGAAGATATCAACAATCTGCACGACAGACTTGACAAGCTCGAACAACTTATTTACCAAAAACATCCCTCGAACAAAAAGGGAATGCAGAGAAGAAACGCACGGAAGAAGAGCGCATCTTCCATTGTTCTGGGTATCATCGGAAACCATCCCAACGGCACCAACTTTAAAACCATCAAGGCGGCCACGGGATTTAACGATAAAAAGCTGAGGAATATTATTTTCCGGCTGGACAAAATCGAAAAAATCGAACGGGTCAGCCGGGGAATTTACAAAAAAATCTAACGGGAAATCAACATCATGGAAAACATCTCACTGACGGAGGGGCAATCCATTCATGGCTACACAGTCAACCGCATCTGCTCCCTTCCCAGCATAGACTCCACTTTTATCGAACTGACTCATCTGAAAACCCAAGCTCGCCACATTCACATTGCCAACACGGATAAGGAAAACACCTTTAGTGTCATTTTCCGCACCGTACCCAAGGATTCGTCGGGTGTGGCCCATATCCTCGAACATACTGTGCTCTGCGGTTCAAAAAAGTTCAATGTCAGAGATCCGTTCTTTTCCATGATCAAACGCAGTCTTTCCACATTCATGAACGCGTTCACGGCCAGTGACTGGACCATGTATCCCTTCTCGAGTCAGAATGAGAAAGACTATTACAATCTCATGGATGTCTATCTGGATGCGGCCTTTTTCCCCCGCATCGACGAGCTCAGCTTTAAACAGGAAGGGCATCGTCTGGACATCCGTGAAGATCAGGACCATGAAGCGGCCCAGGGAATCCAGCTGGAATACAAAGGCGTGGTGTACAATGAAATGAAAGGCGCCATGTCTTCCCCGGGCCAGGTCATGGGAAGAGCCCTGTTGAAAAGCCTCTACCCCGATACCACCTATAGTAACAATTCCGGTGGCGAACCCTCACGGATCCCCGATCTGACCTGGGAAGGACTCAAAGCCTTCCACGGCCAGTACTATCACCCCTCCAACGCCTGCTTTTATACCTATGGCAACCTGCCCCTGGAAAAGAGTCTGGAATATATTTCCACCAAGGTTCTGGATCAATTCGACCAGCTGGAAATGGACACCCGGGTCCCGCCCCAGCCCCGGTGGGACAGCCCCCGGACGGACCAAATGGCATACGCCTTTGCCGATGCCGAAACCATTGAATCCAAATACCAGGGATGCCTGGCCTGGCTCACCTGCGACGTCAACGACAATATCAATGTCCTGGCCCTCTCCATCTTGGAACAGGTCCTTCTGGGCAACTCCGCCTCCCCCCTAAGGAAGGCCCTCATTGACTCCAAGCTGGGCTCGGCCCTTTCGGATTCCACCGGATTTGAACCCGACAATAAAGCCGCCCTCTTTGTCTGCGGCCTCAAGGACATTAAAAAAGAATCCGTGGCGGCCGTGGAAACCATCATTTTCGACACCCTGAAAACCCTTGTGGACAAAGGCATCGACAAATCCCTCATCGAATCGGCCATCCACCAGATCGAATTCCACAGAAAAGAAATCACCAACACCCCCTACCCATTCGGCATCAAACTCCTGCTCTCATTCAGCGGGGTTCTGATCCACGACGGGGATCCGGTCTCCTGTGTCAACATTGACCAGGACCTGGAATATATTAAGGGGGAAATCCAGAAGGGCCCCTATCTGGAAAATCTCATCCAGACCTATTTCCTGGACAACCCCCACCGGGTCAGCTTCACCCTGGAGCCGGATCTGGATCTGGAGGAAAAGACCAATGCAGAGACACGCAGGGAATTGGCGGAAAAACTAAAAACGCTGACCGAGCGGGATCTGGAGGAGATCAAGGCCGACGCCAAGGCATTGGAGGCCTTGCAGGAAGCCGAGGAAGACCTTTCCGTCCTCCCCACCCTGGCCCTGTCCGATGTGCCCCCGGAGATTGAAATCATCAAACCCGACCACAGGGGAACGGCCTCTCCGGCCACCTGCTACGACAAGGCCACCTCGGGAATTCTCTACTTCACCTGTCCCGTGGGGGCCGGTGACATTCCCGCCCATTATTTCCCCCTGCTCCCCTTCTTCTCCAAGGCCTTCACCAATGGGGGAACCCGGAACTTCGCCTACACCGAAATGGCCGAAAAGATGGACCTATACACCGGCGGCATTGCCATGTCCCCCTTTTCAGGCTCCTATTTCGACCAGGGGGGGAATTCCCATTCCTTCATGGCCCTCCACGGAAAGGCCCTGGACCGCAACGTGGACAAACTCTTTGAGATGATCCAGGAATTTGTCCTCAACTACGAATTCAAAGACATGGAACGGCTCAACAGCCTGCTCCTCCAATACCAGGCCGGCATGGAAGCCTCCATCGTCTCCACCGGTCACCGGTATGCCATCTCCCTGGCCTCACGCCACCTGTCCCAGGCCTCCCACATCAACGAGCTCTGGCACGGTATCCACCAATACCAATACATCAAGGGGATAGCGGAACAGGCCCAGGGAAATCCCGAAATCCTCACCCAGCTGGCCTCGGATTTCGCAACCCTGGCCCAGACCCTGTTCAAAAAAGACAACTTCAGGCCCGCCGTCATCGGCAGCACTGAATCCATGGCCCGGGCCGATCAATGCATCGCCGACATCATGGCCCCCCTTTCCACCAATGGCGATGGGGCCTTTGTCCTGCCGGAACTGGAACGGGAAACCCAACGGCCTTACAACGGCTGGTACACCAACACCGCCGTCTCCTTTGTGGGCCAGGCCTTTAAAACCGTCCGGATCACCCACCCGGACAGCCCGGGACTGGCCGTCATTGCCAAAATCCTGAGGTCCAAATTCCTCCACAGGGAAATCCGGGAAAAGGGGGGTGCCTACGGCGGCTTCGCCCTTTACAACACCGAGGAAGGTATTTTCTCCTTCGGTTCCTACCGGGATCCCCACATCAAGCGGACCCTGGATGTTTACGGACAGGCCTGCAACTACATCATGGATGGGGACTACACCGAAACCGACGTCAAGGAAGCCATCCTCCAGGTCTGCTCGGAAATCGACAAGCCGGAAACCCCGGGGCCCGCCGCCATGAAAGCCTTCTACCGGGACATCACCAAATTGTCCGACGAAATCCGGAAGAACTTCAAGGATGCCCTCCTCAACCTGGACCGCAGCCGGGTGCTGGAAATTGCCCGGACCTATTTCAATGTGGCCGAGGAAGACAAGGGCGTCTCCGTCATCTCCAGCAAACCCCAGCTGGAAGCGGCCAATGCGGAATTGAAAGCCCAGGGACAGGCCCCCCTGGAATTGTTCAAAATCTAATTCCCTTTGGCGCCACAAAAATAAATAAAGCCCCTCCGGCCATGCCGGAGGGGCTTTATTTATGGAACCAATTCCATGGCGATTCTCAAAAATTTATTCCCAAACCATGAACAAAATTTGCCATTCATCTGAACCAGCGCATCCATGAAGTCTGGTCCCGTTCAATGGGAACGTTATTTTAAGAATCACTCTATTTTTCCATGTATAAAGGGCGCCGGGACAAATCGTCCCCAGCGCCCTTTGTCAATGTGCATCCGCCGTCAATCAGGAACGGAACAATCGGGATAATTTCTCCAATTGTTCCCCATCCAACTCCCCCCGTTCCCGGGCGATATCCAGGGTATGGTTGCCCAGCATTCGATAGAGATCCGAAAATTGGGGCATTTTGTCATCAATGTCGTCCAGGTGGCTGGAAATGATATCCTCA
>JAKSBM010000805.1 GCA_022361135.1 Desulfobacterales bacterium
CCCCCCACCTCTTCCCGGTAATAGCCGTGGCAGGAAGGATCTTCCAACACGGGCATGTTTTTGGGCATGTCCTTGATTTCTTCCGTGATGAGGTAATAGTGCTCGGCGGCCTGGTTGGGGATGTTGATGCCCGAGGCATCGCCGATTTGCCGGGCCCACATGCCGGCGCAGTTCACCACCACCTCGGCCTGGATATCCCCTTGATCGGTTTTGACTCCGGCCACGGCCCCGTTCCGGGTGATGAGGCCCGTGGCCGGGGTTTTGGGGATGATGGTCACACCCTGGTTCCGCGCCCCCTTGGCCAGGGACATGGTGAGGTCCACCGGATTGATCCGGCCATCCTCCTTCACGTAGAAGCCGGCCAAAAGGTCGTCGGTTTTGGCCAGGGGAAAGAGATTTTGGATTTCCTTGGGTGAGATTTCATCCACATCAACGCCGCAATACCGGTTGAAGGCGGCCACCCGGCGGTATTCTTCCAGGCGGTCCCGGTCTGCGGCCGCTTCAATGAAACCAATGGGGGCAAAACCGGTGGATAGGCCGGTCTCGGCCTCCAGCCGGGTATAAAGATCCCGGGAGTATTTTCGCATTTCCGTGGAGGTTTCCGAGGTGGATCCAAAGGTGACCATGAGGCCGGCGGCGTGCCAGGTGGTGCCGGAGGTGAGTTCGTCCCGCTCCAGGAGAACCACATCTTTGCAGCCCATGTGGCCCAGATGGTAGGCAATGGATACGCCGGTGATGCCGCCGCCGATGATGACGACCCGTGCATGGGAGGGAAGGGGAGTGTTCATCTTAGTTTTTCCTTGGTATTTGGGGTTGAGAACATGCCATGGAATGCATGGGTGAATTTGGGAAATGGAAAAGGGAATGGTGTCCCGGGAAAGCCGGGGAGGGGGCGGGGCCGCACCGGGTGCGACCGGGTTTTGCAAGGGGTGTTACGCTTCATTCAAACCATACCTCATCCAATGGGGCTGTGCCATGCTGCCTAACAAACGCGATGCAAGGGATTATCCCTGGTAAAGGGTTCCCTATCAGACCCATTTCAGGGGTGTCAAGGAAAAGAGGCGGGGGAAAAGATGTCGGGGGCGGATGGAATCCGCCCCCGATTTAATGGTTCTCCGTTAATTGCTCCGGCCCATTGGGGTTAGAAATCATCCTCCAGGGGCAGGACCTGGGAAGGGGTGATCAGGTGGGGTTCCGTTGGGGGAGCAGGGGGGGCGTCCTTGATTGATTTGGGGGCCGGTTGGGGGGGATGATCCAGGCCACGGGCATTGACGATCATGGACAGGTCGGTGACGATGGTTTCAATGGCCAGGGCCTGGGTGTTGAGTTCCTGGGCCGCCGATGAGGTCTCCTCGGAGGTGGCGGCATTCTGCTGGGTGAGCTGGTCGTTTTCCGACACGGCCCGGGTGATTTGGGAAATCCCCTGGGCCTGTTCCTTGGAGGCGCCGGCGATTTCCGAAATCAGGGAGCTGATTTTGCTGGAGCCGTCCTTGACCTTGGAAAAGAGTTCGCTGGTCTGCTCGGTGATGCCTGAGCCGGCCTGGATTTTTTTCACGGTTTCCTCGATGAGTTCCGCCGTGTCCTGGGCCGCATCGGCGGCCCGCATGGCCAGATTTCTCACCTCGTCGGCCACCACGGCAAATCCGGCACCGGCTTCCCCGGCCCGGGCGGCCTCCACGGCGGCATTCAGGGCCAGAAGATTGGTCTGGAAGGAGATTTCATCGATGGTTTTAATGATTTTGGAGGTCTCTTCACTGGCCCGGGAGGTCTCTTCCATGGAATCGGCCAGTTTCACCATGCTCAGGGTGGCCTGCTCGATGATATCCTCGGATTCGGCCATGAGGGATTCGGCCTCCCTGGCATTGTGGGAGTTTTTCTGGGTCATGGAGGAGAGTTCCTCAAGGGAGGAGGAGGTCTCTTCCATGGAGGCGGCCTGGTTGCAGGCGGAATCGGCCAGGGTCTGTCCGGCCGAAGAGAGGGAGGCGGCGGCATAATTGACCTGGGTGGCACCGTGGGCCAGTCCCTTCACGCTTTCGGTGATCTTTTGGGTGGTGCTCCGGGACAGGCGGAAGGAGACCAGGACCATGAGGACCATGAGCAGGGGAAATCCCATGAAGATGGATTTGATGGTCCGGTTCACCGTACCGGTCATGGCATTGGTCCGCTCCAGGGTCTGTTTTTCAAGCTCCTGGGACAGGTTTGTCAAGGCCTTGAGATAGGGGCCGTCGCTGATTTTGATGACCTTGTCAATGGCCTTGACCCCCTTGCCTTCCTTGTTCATTCGTTCTGCGGTGAAGATGGCCTTTTCGTAGATTTCAACCAGCTCCTTGGTTTTATCCAGGGCCTGGACTTCCATGGCCGACAGGTGGCCCAATTGCTTATATCCCTTGATATTGGCCAGGACATTGGCCTTTTTCTGGGCATAGCGGCCCAGGTATTTTTCCTGTCCCCTGAGGACATAGTTTTTAAAGATGTGGATGGAGCCGCCGTAACCAATGTCCCTGCGAATGGCGGTGAGGTGGTTTTGTTTTTTCTGGACCACGGCCAGGAAGTTTTCCCATTGTCCGGATACGGTGTAGAGGTTGTAGGTAACAATGGCCCCTGAGGTGATCAGGGCAATTACGGACAGAAAAATGATGATGGCGATTTTTTTGCCAAGGGTTAAACGCGTCATTAAATCCTCCACGGGCGAAAAAAAGGATTGGGTTAAAACGGATGGTTGGAAAAGGGAATTGCGGTATGGGAGAAAGAGTGAATACCCTTTCACTCTAAACAAGGCATGGGAAAAAAGCAACTGGATTTGTTGGCGATTTTAATGGGTGCCGGGCAAAATCCGGCCGGATATTCTACGGACTTGATTTTGGGGCGGGCATTCAAGGGCCCGGCACCTTTGCCCCCATTGAGGGGGATATCCTCTACTGCGGCAGGGAAGATCCTCGATCCATGGTCTCCCCCCGGGCGTACTTCAACGGACGGGGAGCGGAAATCAGTGAATCGGCTCCAGGGAAATCACCTGGATGCCCTGGTGGTCCACGGCCCATTTCATATCAAAATCAAAGAGGCGGATGCCGTATATCCGTTCTGGATCAACATCGTCCCGGTAGGCGGGCCTGGGGTCGTTTTCCAAAATTTGGATGATGATTTTTTCCAGGTCTGGGATTTGGTCCAGCCGCTGTTGGCATTGGACCCGGGCGGCCTGGGAAAAGCGGACGGCCATGGGCTGGGGGGGCACCGGGGCAAATCCGCCCGTGGCCGAGGGCAGGGCGTCGGCGTAGGGGATATAGGGCTTGATGTCAATGACGGGGGTGCCGTCCAGGAGGTCCACGCCCCGGAGGTGGAGGCGGGGGCCCTTGGGCCCGGTTTCAATTTGGTGGAGGCGAACCACGGACATGCCCAGGGGATTGGGGCGGAAGGGGGAACGGGAGGCGAAAACCCCCACCTTTTTATTTCCCCCCAGCCGGGGGGGACGGACCATGGGAGACCAGTCCTTACCAATGTTTTTGTGGAAGGCAAAGATGAGCCAGATGTGGGAAAAACCTTCCAGTCCCCGGACGGCTTCCTCCCGGGCGCATTCCGGTGAAAAGGTGAGGATGGCCGGGGCGTCCTCCACCAGGTTCATTTGGCGGGGGATTCCGAATTTTTCTTTAAAACAGGTTTCCAGGGTGGCAATGGGGGTGATGGTAATGTCCATGGGTCCGCTCCTTGGGCGTTCTAACGGCAGTGGGTCTGGTAATGGGGTACGGTTTTCAGGGGGAAGGGTACACCGGGGAAGGAATCCCGGTCAATACGGATGGGGCAAAAAAAAAGAGCTGTTCACCGGAAGGGGAGTGATTCGAACTGACATTGAGTTTGGGTATGCTGTATTAATTGGGTGTCAATTCAAATTGGCCGGTAAACAGCTCTTAATATCAAAAGCTAAATCAGCGTAAGCAAGTAGAAGAAAAGGCTGGTGGCTCCCACCCAGAACAATGCTTTCAATGAACCCAGATTCAGGTTTTCCGCATTGATGCTGAAGGTCAGATCCCCACCCTGGGACAGGGTCCGGGTGGAATCTTCGGGAGTGAAAAAATAAACCAGGATATCTTTAAGTCGTTTCATCATGGTTCCTCCTATTCCTAAAGGCTTCGCAAATCTTACAGGCGCCGTATCAGCGTCCTGCAATGGTTGAAAATATAAATGCTTTCTGGTATTTAGTAAAATTAAAACAATTAACTCTTAGGTTAAATTATACTAATGCTTCCAGATCTCAATCGCATCAAGGTCTTTTATTATATCTACACCACCCAGAGTGTGGCATTGGCGGCCAAGGAATTGAACATCACCCCCTCGGCCGTCAGTCAGACCCTGACCAAGCTGGAGGCCGAACTCAAGGTCCATCTCTTCACCCGGCTCCATCGAAAACTGGTACCCACCTCAACCGGAACCCAGCTTTACCATACCGCCGCTCCCTTGATCCGGGAGCTGGAGCAGGGGGTGGATTCCATCCTCAGGACCCGTGAGGTGCCCTCGGGGGTTCTCACCATCGGTTCCCCCATCGAATTTGGGATTTCCTATTTTCCCGGGGTCATTGCCCGGTTCCGGGCCCTCTACCCCGAGGTGGTTTTTTCCCTGAAACTGGGGGCCCCGGTGAAAATCCTACCCATGGTGGATGCGGGGAAACTGGATTTTGGCCTGGTGGACATCTTCCTCACCCGGGACCAGGTCCTGGGGGGGCGGCTGGACCGATACAGCTTTGAGCCCCTCCTGGATGAAGAGGTGGTCCTGGCCTGTTCCCGCCGTTATTACGACCAGGAAATCAAAGGGGATCACTCCATTGAAAAATTGGAGGAGCTGGATTACATCTCCTACGATCGCTCCTCCCTTTCCCTGCGGAATTGGTTCAAGCACCATTATAAGAAGAACCCGGGTGAATTGCGCCGGGTCCTCACCGTGGACAGCCACCAGGCCGTGATCAATGCCATTAAAAATCACCTGGGAATGGGGGTCATTGCCGCCCCCATTGTGCGCAAGGAAATAGAGTTAGGGATTCTGGTCCCCATCCGCACCCGGAACCCCGAGGTCATCAATAAGATTGCCCTGGCCCTGCTCCAGGACAAGGTTCCCACCCTCACGGAACGCACCTTCATCAATTTCATGAAACAGGATCTGGCTGACCATTGATGGGGCCCGGGTTAAATCTTTGGACCGGCAGCCCTGGCCTTGCCTTTGGCTTCCAGGCCGGGCATTGATTCGGGGGCGGATCCGTTACTATCCACGCC
>JAKSBM010001064.1 GCA_022361135.1 Desulfobacterales bacterium
CTATGAAGACACGGGTATGTTTACCTATACCTCCACCACGGAAACCGATCTGAACATGGCCGGTTTTCTTCTCTCCTGCGGGGCCAGCCTCAATACCATTGTCAGCCTGGTGGTCAAGGAAATTAAGTCCGAACATGTCACCTGGTTAAACCAGCTATTGACCGAAATGCGATCCCACCCGGTCAATGGCGTGGACGTTTACATCTCCACCATTTCGTCACCGGCCTATGTTTCCGACCTGGCCAGCATTGTCCAGAAAATCATGCGCATGGAAAACCTTGATATTTTCTTTGCCGTGGTCCTCATGGGAACCAAGATTAATATCATTGCAAGGAACCGAATCCCGGAGGTTGATGTGGGACGGATCCTTTCCGAGTTCGGTGGCGGAGGCCATGCCTATGCCGGTTCCGCCAAGGTGGAGAACCTCACCCTTACCCAGGTGGAACACCTTCTGCTGGACCATCTCAAGGCCCAGTTGGGCAAGGTCCAAATCGCACGGGCACTGATGACGGCACCGGCTATCACCGTGGAACCGTCCCTTTCCTGCGAAAGGGCCGGCCGACTCATGACCCGGTACAATATCTCCACCCTATTGGTGGTGAATCCGGAATCCAATGAATATCTGGGCTACATCACCCGGCAGGTGGTGGAAAAAACCCTTTACCACCAACTCAAGGGCCAGGCCGTGGAAGAATACATGAATCCCGAGCCCACCTTTGTTACGCCGGATGCCGATATTTCAGAGATTGACCAATATCTCATTGAAGAAAAGCTGCGAATCATCCCGGTCATTGAGGAAGGATGGATCAAGGGGGTGATCACCCGTACCGACCTGCTCAATTACCTGGTCCAGAAAAACAAGGCCATCAAACAAAGCGATGCCGCCGAAGCCTCCCAACAGAATACCAAGACACGGGATGTTCGACATCTCATGGATCAACGGCTGGACTACCATGTTCTGGCCCTATTGGAAAATGTCGGCAGGGCCGGTGCGGAAATGGGGATCCAGACCTATGCCGTGGGTGGTTTTGTAAGGGACCTCATGCTCAAACGGATGATCGACGACATCGACATTGTGGTGGAAGGCGACGGCATTGCCTTTGCCAAATATTTCGCAAAAAAAATGGGATGCAGGGCCAATCCCCATAAAAAATTCGGCACCGCCGTGGTTGTCTTCCCCGACGGTTTTAAAATGGATGTGGCTTCGGCCCGGCTGGAATATTACACCACCCCGGCCGCCCTTCCCATCGTGGAACAAAGCTCCCTGAAGATGGATCTGGCCCGGAGGGATTTCACCATCAACACCCTGGCCCTCTCCTTGAATCCGGGCAACTTCGGCACCCTGGTGGACCATTTCGGGGCCATCCGGGATCTCAAGGATAAAACCATCCGCATCCTGCACAACCTCAGCTTTGTGGAAGACCCCACCCGGGTCTTCAGGGCCATCAAGTTCTCCAATCGTTTTGGATTCAAAATCGGTAAGGTCACAGCCAACCTCATCCGGAATGCCCTGAAAATTGATTGTTTCAAATATTTGAGCGGGCTGCGGGTGCTTTCGGAACTCAAACAGATTTTCCAGGAAGAAAACCCCATCCCAGCCATCCGCATCCTTGAAAAATACGGACTTGAAAAAATCATTCACCCCGAACTCACCATTACCCCGGAAACATACGAGCTTCTGGAATCGGTGAACAAGACCCTGGCCTGGCATGACCTTCTCTATGTGGAAGATGAATATCCACGATGGGCGGTATATTTCATGGCATTGTTCAGTCGCAGTCCCCACGAGGTGGCCAAAAAAATCTGCACGCGATTGAAAATGTCCCCGGCGGAAACCCAGATCCTCATGGAAAAAAGGTATAAGGCTGAAAATCGACTTAAGCTCATCGAAAAAACCTTCCCCCTGTCCAGGCAGGAACTTTATTGGGGATTGATCAATTTTAAAACCGAAGGCATTCTCCACATGATGGCCCTGGCCAAGGATGAAGAAATCCAAAAGGCAATTTCCCAATTCTACACCCAGGACCGCCATGTAACGCCCCTGCTCCAGGGACGGGACCTGATCCAAATCGGCATTCGCCCCGGACCGGTTTTCAGCAGCCTGCTCAATGAGATCCGTAACCGGAAACTGGACAACAAGCTCAATGATCGGGACGAAGAAATGGCCTTTGCCGTGGAGTATGCCAGGGAACACGATCTAATCCCCTAAACGCATTATAAATCTTTTTTAGGCTTGACTAACTCCATCCAATTCATATTTTGGTTATGTCGTCAAAACAAAGAGCGACCCAGAACAAAACCTAAAAAATATGAGGTGTTAGAATGAAGGAAATGCCTTTAAGGGATATAACAGGGGAATGCGAAGGGGAATGCAGGGACTTGATAAGAGAAGCCGATCACAATCGTCAGTCCGATATTAACGGCCATGATTACAGCGCATCTGAAGGGCCATCCGTACCCTGGGCCGATTCCAGATCCGAGGCACCGGGTTTCCTGGGAGGACATGTTTAGCCACAGCCCACGTTTTACAGCCCATTGAAAACCAATACATCCCTCTTCTGCCGCCCACCGGCAGGGAGGGATTTTTTATTGATAAAATAACGGGTTTCTGGTAATCCCATCATGCGCAGCGGTTTCCCCTGCTGCTTTCAATATTCATTATAAGTTTAGGAAAACCACGACATGAAAAATGCTGATTTTTTGACAGGCATCACCACCAGCGGAACCCCCCACTTGGGAAACTATGTGGGTGCCATCCGTCCGGCAGTGGAGACCAGCAAAAATCCGGATCTGACCTCCTACTATTTTTTGGCGGACTACCATTCCCTCATTAAAAACCATGATCCCAAACTCCGGAAACAGTCCACCCTTGAAATCGCCGCCTCATGGATCGCCCTGGGACTGGACTATGAAAACTGCGTCTTCTATCGTCAATCCGATATCCCGGAAATTCCTGAACTGACCTGGCTGCTCACCTGTCTTACGGCCAAGGGACTCATGAATCGTGCCCATGCTTACAAGGCCGCCGTCCAGGACAATGAAGCCGATGAACATAAGGATCCGGACAAGGGAATAACCATGGGGCTATTCTCCTATCCCATCCTCATGGCTGCGGACATTCTCATGTTCAATGCCCGCAAGGTGCCCGTGGGCAAGGATCAGATCCAACATCTGGAGATGACCCGGGACATTGCCGCCCGCTTCAACCATGTCTATAAAAAGCTTTTCATCCTCCCCGAGGTGGTCGTGGATGAAACCGCCGCCGTGCTTTCCGGTCTTGACGGACGTAAAATGAGCAAGAGCTACAACAATTACATCCCCCTCTTTGATACGGAAAAGCGGTTGCGGAAAATGATCAATAAGATCAAGACCAACTCCCTGGAACCGGGCGAGCCCAAAGATCCGTCCACATGCACCCTCTTCTCCATCTACCGGGCATTTGCCACGGAGGCGGAAACCAAGGCCATGGAAGCCAGATATGCCGAAGGGATCGGCTGGGGTGACATGAAAAGAGAATTGTTTGAATACATCAATGCCATTCTCAAGGATCCCCGGGAACGGTATAACGAACTCATCCAGAACCCCGGCGACATTGAAGCCATCCTGAAACAGGGGGCCCTCAAGGCCAGGGAATTCTCCGTTCCCTTCCTGGAAAAAATCCGCAAGGCTTCGGGAATTCAGCCCCTGGGATAGATCCGAAGTCGAAGTTAGAATAAAGCAGAACGCCAAAGGCCCGGTCAGCACAAAGCTGACCGGGCCTTTTTGTTTTTTCATTGAAATCCGCTTATTCCACGTTTTTCAGATCCAGGGTTTCCCTGTCACGGATTCGTGCCAGAATCCCTTCATAACGCTCCTTTGTGATGGGATAGAAGGCCAGGACCGCCAGGGCTAAAATGAATATAATCCCGGGCAGCGGTCCC
>JAKSBM010000441.1 GCA_022361135.1 Desulfobacterales bacterium
ATATTACGATATCCGGGTGGATCCCACAGCCCCCCAGGGCCGTGCCGGAACGGGCACCGTCCACCACATCGCCTTCCGAACCCGGGACGATGCCGAGCAGGCCCAATGGCAGCACCATCTGCGTCGCCACGGTTTCCAGGCCACCGAATCCCGGGACCGGAATTATTTCAATTCCATTTATTTTCGCAGCCCGGGCGGGGTCCTCTTTGAAATTGCCACCGATCCGCCGGGATTCCTGGTGGACGAAGACGAAGAAAGCCTGGGAACCACCTTGCAATTGCCGCCCCAATACGAGGCGCGGCGCAGGGAAATCGAGGGGAGGTTGCCGTCCCTGTAAAGGCCAAAAGCCGCCCCCGAAGGAGCGGCTTTTTTTGTGTGGATTAAAAACGAAGCTTAGATGGCCTGGGTTCCCGCCACCACCCCAGAGATGTGGCAGGCCTTGTTATCCGACGGCCCGTTTCACCCCGTGGGAGGGTTGAATCATTCAGGCTGGGCAAGAGGTCACCCGATCATCGGTTCCGGTTCCGTTTTTCCCACCCCATTTCGGGCATGGATTTTTTCTCCACATTTCTTTTTTAGTCCTTACCGGAGTCAAATTGTATCGTTGATCTCGGCTAAAATTTACACTCAAGATCATTTTTTTTCTCCAGTATATAAACGCCTGCGTCCATGCCCAAGGACAAGGTGGCGAGATTGGAGTTTCTTCGAGAATTCTCTATAAATTCAATCGGGTACAAAGTGTGGTGAATTGCATTTTGCCGGGCTTATTTTATGGAAAATGGAATTTAAATCCATTATTCTTGCCAATTATCCACCTACATTCTCCTTGACATGGCTCTGTTTTAACCTCTATTCAAAGTAAACTTTTATATAATTTTTTTAGTAATGGAGTAAAAATGAAACGACTTGTACCTGTTCTTATTGCTGTTCTGACGCTGGGTTTCACTTCCTTTACCCATGCACAACAAAATCTCACCATGTCTCTCACCGGTGTTGAACCCGGCTCCAAGGTGGCAATCGGATCCCAACAGATCGTTGATTTCCTCACCAAGGATATGGGGGTGAAAATAAAGGTGGCCTGCATGACCGGAAACCGGTCCATGAACATGCTGAAACAGGGAAAACTGGATGGGGACATCGCACGGCTGGACGGGTTTGACAAGATTCTTCCCGGCCTGGTCAAGGTAGAGGAAGCGGCCTCCTACATCCCCTACCTGGCCTATGCCAAGGACCAGACCCTCAAAATCAATGGATGGGAAAGCCTGAGATCCTATAAAGTTGCCTATTTCAAGGGAATGAAACAGGTGGAAACCAAATTGGCCGGTCACCCCCACCTCATGCCGGTGAATTCCGTCCGCCAGGGACTGAAAATGGTACTTTCCGGACGTGCCGACGTCTTTCCCTTCTCCCCCGCACTGGTGGAGCCCGTTCTTCAGTCCGATGAATTCAAAACCTCCGGCCTTGCTGCCCTTAAACCACCCGTTGCCATGATTTCCCTCTATATCTATGTGCAGCCCCAGCATGCCGAACTGGCCAAAAAACTCGGTGCCGAACTGGCCCGTCTTAAGGCCGACGGCACCTATGCCAAACTGACCGGAGCCAAATAGTCCTTAGCTGTCACGGCAATTTGCTTCAACGTTTTTGAGTGCGTCCATCGGTAAAGGGGCGCCATCCTTTTCACCCGGAATCCGTTGTTGCAAATTGCCCTTCAATGGGGTTTCCAGAAACCTATGTTTGCGCAGCATTACATGTCCCGGGTTCTGAATTTTTCCGGGAAACAATAGAGGTCATTCCGTGAAAATCAATTTAAAACAACTTTCTGCGAGCATCTCTTTTAAAACGGCATTTGCGTGCAGTTTAATTATTCTGGTGCTCCTTTCTGCCGGGGCCTTTACGGCCATTCATCTCCAATCCGGCCTGGTGGATACCATCCTCAGTCGGATGGTGGAAAACGAGAAATCCGAACTCCAGGAGGACCGGACGGTCCGCCGGGAATCCCTGATCCAGGATCTGACTGCGGTCATGGACATCTGTGCCGGTGTGATTCCGCCCATGGTTTATAATTTTGACGATGTGGCGGTAAATCGCATGCTCAGCAGTTATCTTCGGCTCAAGGACCTGGTGGCCTTTGAGGTTCTGGATGTGGACGGCAACCCCTTTGGGGCGGCCTGGAAAACAGCCGAGGTCACCTCGGGTCAGGCTCTTCCCGATGATCTTGTCCTGGATCGGAACCTGTCCATGGAGGCCCGGGTGGTGCACCAAAAGGAGACCGTGGGCACCCTGCGCCTGTTTTACACCGATGCCAGGGTGGTGAAGGCCATCCAGAAGCAGGAGGAGCGGACCCAGGCCACCATTGACGAATTTAAGGCATTGGCCGGCAAGAGCATTTCCAAGTCCATCACCTTCCAGGTTCTGGTCTCCCTGGGATCGGTTCTGGCCATGATCCTCACCATTGTTTTCTGCCTGAAACTGCTCATGGTCAAGCCCGTGACATTGGCCTCGGACATGTTGAGGGATATTGCCCAGGGGGAGGGCGATCTCACCAAGCGGCTGGTGGTGAAAAACCAGGACGAAATCGGCCAGCTTTCGGGCTGGTTCAATTTATTTGTGGATAAAATCCGGAATATTATTCAGGGGATTTCCATGAATGCTGGCAAGCTGAACACCGCCTCCGACGCCCTGGTGGCTGTTTCCGACACCATGTCACAGGCCGCCGAGGACATGTCCCGGCGCACGGATTCCGTGGTGGCCTCCACCCGGGAAATGACCAGTGCCATGGCCCAGGTGGCCACCACGGCGGAGGAATCCGCCTCCAATATCAACATGGTCTCGGTGGCGGCCGAAGAAATGACCTCCACCATTAATGAGATTGCCCAGAATACGGAAAAAACACGGCAGAGCAGTCGCAATGCGGTTTCCCGGACCCACTCTGCTTCGGAAAACGTGGACCGCCTCAGCCAGGTGGCCCAGGAAATCGGGAAGATCGTGGAAACCATCAATGATATCTCTGACCAGACCAATCTGCTTGCCCTGAACGCCACCATTGAAGCAGCCCGGGCCGGCGAGGCCGGGAAGGGGTTTGCCGTGGTGGCCCAGGAAATCAAGGAGCTGGCCCGCCAGACTGCCGGGGCCACCCAGGAGATCAAGGGGAATATCGGTCAGATCCAGGGCTGCACCCAGCAGACCGTGGTGGAAATTGATGAAATCACCAACGTGATCACCGGGCTCAACGAGATGGTGGATGCCGTGGCCGCAGCCGTGGAGCAACAGAGCGCCACCACAAAGGATATTGCCGAGAACGTGAACCAGGCCGCCCGGGGCATCCAGGAGGTCAGCACGGGGGTTTCCCAGACCTCCCTCACTGCCGAAGGTGTGGCAAAGGATATCAACATCCTCCGTCGGACCTCCCAGGATATTACCCAGGGGAGCAGCCAGGTCCGGGGGGACGCGGATACCCTCAGCCAGCTGGCCGGCCAGATGGATGATTCCGTGGGCCAGTTTAAGATATGATGAACGCCCGTCCCGGACATGACCGCTTCCGGGCTTTGTGGTGCAGGCGGTCAGGACATTGCCGGGATGGTGTGATGTTGTAGGAAATCGTTTGAATTCTCCGATGAAAAGCCCCATGGACCAGGATTCCTGGTCTTCATGGGGTTTTTCATTTGCGGGGTTTGAGCTTATCCCGTCTTTCCATGGCTGTACCGGATGAGTTTCGGGATCTCCGATGTTCTGTGGCAGGCCACCTGGTGGGCGGTGTCTCCGTCTGCAGCCCTCGGTTCGGCCATGGTCTGTCCACGGATTTCCATCTCACAAATCCATGGAAAAGAACCCATCACATCCATTGGAAAATCCGGCCTATCGACGGTTACAACAGCATTTTCATGGTTTCCCCGTTGGGTTTCCCCCTTCGGGAAATGTGGCAGAGCTCCGGCTGCCGGCCATGGGCATGGTGGAAAACCGGGACTTCAGCCCGTTGACGGGCAGTTCATCCAAGCCGGAAAAATCCTGATGGATCTGGCCGTGCAGGATTTTTTCCGCCCGGCCTTTCCCATTACGCAAAATTCCCAGGCCGGAAAAATGTCATTTCCTTCCTCCGGCCCGGGGAAGATCCTTGATAAAAAGTCGGCGACGGGGTATGTAGGAATTCGGTGTCCGGAATTTACTATCAGTCATAATTTCAGGAATCTGTATGCTGCCCCTTGACGCGATTACCACCATGGATGAGCTGGTTTCCGCTGTTCAGGACATGGACGAATATCTTCATTCCATGGTCCGGTCGGGAATTCCCTTGCATCGGATTTTAACGGCCATGTCCCACAGACACGAGGCCGTCTGCGGCAAGGTGATTTCCCTGTGCGAGGCCGAAATGGAAAAAAACGGCCAGGGCCGCCCTCCCGTGGCCTATTGCTGGGTGAACATGGGCAGCGAGGGCCGGCGGGAGCAGGCCCTGCGGACCGACCAGGACAATGCATTGATCCATGCCGATCCCCGGGACGGGGAGCTGGA